>DATBFI010000060.1:0-9912 GCA_036558585.1 Chitinophagaceae bacterium | reverse complement strand
ATCCTTTTGAATTTACTGCCTCACTTTTTTGGATGGCTTTTTCCTGATTAATAGTAAAAACACGACGGATGTTTTTATTTACTTCAACAAATTCCTGTATAACCTGCCATTCAAGGTCATTATAAGCAAGATGAAGACTTCCTACTTCATTGCACCATAAACCTGATTCATTGCAAACCTGCTTCCAGATTGATTTTGAGCGTAATGCTCTTTCATACAATTTTCCATTTGGCTGGCCAATGGGCCATATCATTCCAAAATTTCTTATGGATGCACCAACTGCTTTTTCGTTTCTTTCAAAAACAGTAACAGCATAGTTTCTTTCAGCAAGGCTTCTTGCAATGGCGAGACCAACAATTCCGGCCCCGATTACAATAGCAGTTTTATCAGGCATATGATGTTTGAAGAGATGATTGAACGGATAAATATTTTTTCCTGAAATAAACAGCAGCTACAATGGTTCCTGCAATACCAATGATTGAAATAAAGATCACAGCTTGCGTAAAAAAGCTGGTCCAGGAAAGGTTCACGCCAATGAAATTTTTTATAAATAAAATCAGTACGCTACCCATATAGCCAAATGCGTCAGCGATGTACATAATAAAGCCAATATTGCTTTTTGCCCGGTAAGTTGCGATCATTCTTTCAAAATATAATGCGTTAAAAGGAACATAACTCAAATACAAACCGGTGCCAATCATCGTCATCCAGATAATAACATTTACATAATGTGCGGCAAACAATAATGTTGAGATTAATGCAAGGAGGTAACCGCCAATAACCATATAATGATTTATCATGAATGCTTTAAAATTATTTTTTACCAGCACCAGTAAACTCATGCACAATAAAACAATGAGCGAAACGGGGATCTCAGTTATGGTGAAAATGGCAGGGTTATTTCCATATCCTAATTCTGTGTATAATTCATTAGCAAAATTGTCGCGAAAGTCTCTTAAAATTGTAAGCAAAACATATGTAGTTACAATAGTAATTATGCCGGGCAAAAACATGGCGACAAATTCTTTTCGTTCCGTGCCTGTCATAGGTTTTCTTACACTCCTGAACTGAATGTCTTTTTCTGTTGGATTGGGAACATGATTCAATAGCCACGTAAATAAAAGCATAGGCAAAACAAATAATCCGCCTGCAACAAATGGCATCCATATCTCACTTACCTGCCAGTTAAGTACGATTGATTTACCAATGCTCTTTGTCACACCCGATGAAAAAATAAAACTGGTGCACAGAACCGCACCCATAAATTCTGTTGCTCTTCTTCCCTCAAGAAAACTAAATACAAGTCCCCATACCATACCTAAAGGGAAACCATTTAATAACAGGAAAAAAATATTGTAGGGTGCAGGCGTAATTGCAAATAATAAAAGTGAGACCCAGGCAAACAAAATAAGTTTTATAATTGTTGGTGCTCTTTTTTCACCGCTCATTCCTGAAATAAATTTTATTCCGTAGAATTTACTTAGCATATAACCGATCACCTGTGCTGTTACAAGCCATATTTTATAATCGGTGTGCAAAAAACTCATTCCTTCAAAACCTGCGGCAGTAAAAGGCTTGCGAAAAGCGTACATGCAGAAATAAACAGAGAAAGAACATGCAGCTGCATAGATGGAAACAAACCACGTGGGCATGTTCTGCAGTTTCCTTTGTAATGCATTTGATGTGTACATAATTTTCCAGCAATTGTGAGATCACCAGGGAATTGAGTATGTTTTTACATAACTGAAACCTTTTATAGCTTCTATTACACCTTCTTTTACACCGAGGCCTGAATCCTTAATGCCGCCAAAGGGAGAACTTTCAATTCTGTAACCGGGCACTTCGTTAATGTTTACTGTCCCTACTTTTAATTCTTTTATGAAACGTATGATGTATTGCATATTATTTGTTACAACGCCGCTGGATAAACCGTATGCAGTTGAATTACTCAATGCAATAGCATCATCAATGTCTTTAAATGTAAGGATTGGCGCTAATGGTCCGAATGATTCATAAACAACAATGTCAGCATTTCTGGGTACACCAGTAATTACAGTAGGTTCCATCATGGCTCCATAACGTTTACCGCCAAGCAAAACCTTTGCACCCTGTTCAACAGCTTTTTTTATTACATTTTCCAAATAAATGGCAGATGCTTCATCGATAACAGTGCCTACGACAGTTGCAGGATCAGAGGGGTCGCCGCATTTGTATTCGCCAGATTTTTTTACAAACATTTCTGTAAAAACATCTTTTATTTTTTCATGTACAAGAATGCGTTTTACTGCAGTGCAACGCTGACCACTGTTTCGATAAGAGCCTTCTGCCGCAAGATATACAGCGGTATTAAGATCTGCGTCTTCCATAATAATTACCGGGTCATTGCCACCCAGTTCAAGAATGACTTTTTTATATCCGGCATTCATGGCTATTCTTTTTCCTACTGCAACACTGCCTGTAAATGAAATTATTTCTACACGCGGATCCTTTACCAGGGGCTCCGCAATTTCATTGGTAGGCCCAAGCAGGGTACTTAGCATGTAAGGTGGCAAGCCGGCTTCATACAGTAGTTCAGTAAATTTAATAGCAGTTAAAGGTGTTTTTTCTGATGGTTTTAAAATGACGGGAACACCCGCAGCTATTGCGGGCGCTACTTTATGTGCCACCTGGTTTAAAGGATGATTGAATGGTGTAATGCAAAGCGCTAATGATAAAGGTTCACGCAGCGTAAATATTTTTCTTGATTTCCCATGGGG
Organism: Chitinophagaceae bacterium; assembly: GCA_036558585.1. Lineage (GTDB taxonomy): Bacteria > Bacteroidota > Bacteroidia > Chitinophagales > Chitinophagaceae > DATBFI01. The sequence continues at coordinate 7,156 of DATBFI010000060.1, read as the reverse complement.
TGAAATATCACATGAAAATATCTGGCCATCATCTTTAAGACTTTCTATGGCAGCAAACATTAGCACATCATGTGCACGGCCGGTTTCATACCGCGCCTCACGAATAGCTAATCCCGATTCGGCACTTATGATCTGTGCAAATTCTTCCTTTCGTTCTGTAAGAAGTTGTCTTGCCTTTTCGAGGATGGTATATCGCTGGTAACGTGTAAGCTGCTCACCTCCTTGCAGCGCAATTTTTATTGCCTTCTCTGCGTCTGAGGCTGTGGCTAATGCAACAGTACCTACCAAACGATTATCATAAGGACTTTTTACTTCAAGAATTTTATTTGATTGAACAGGATTGCCTGCGACAAAACAATGCAAATTGAGTATTGATTTCTGATCCGCATTATTTGTGTCCTTCTTCTCGTTGTAAACATTCTTTGTAATGGTGCTCACAATATTCAAATTTAGTTTGTGCCATTTATAGTAAAATCAAAAATGTCGAAGTTGCGTGGATCACCGGCAGCCTTCATTTTGTAGTTACTATTCAAAGGATGAGAAATGATCATCGGTACCATTTCTTCATACCGGCCACCATGGGAGCGTAAAGTTCCATCCAATGCAGAGAGATCATGATATTTAGGACGGCGTCCAAGCACTACATCTCTTGCCGACAAAACTACAAGATCGCCGGTACGATCCTTTGGTTGTTCCAAATTATGCACGGCTCCCTCATTGTCGTGCACTTCGGTTATGCCTGGTTGAACAGCAAGCCAATTTTTTACTTCTTCTATTTTTTCTTTATCATCCATATATACTACAACATAGGAACCCAATGCACCGTGATGTTTTACATAAGGGTCAGTAATAGGACAAATTACTCTGAAGCCGGTGCCAAATTTTTCTTCAAGCATATCTTCCACAAATAACACATTTGGTGTGCCATCTGTTTTAACTTTCGAATTCATGCCGTGATCTGCAGTAGCACCAACGATTGCATCAAGGTGTAAGAATTTGCCAATTTCCCTGTCCATTGCTTCATAAAATGCAAGAGACGGTTCAGCATCAGGTGCAAAGGTATGCTGCATGTAATCGGTCAATGACAAATATAAAAAGTCGGCCATGCCCTTCTCAATTAATGCAACACCGGCACGCAAAACAAACAAGCTTGCTTCCGCGCTATATATGTCAGGTGTTGGAAAACCAACAATTGTTTCTGCATTTTCAATACCATGAGTCGTTTTTCTTGCCTGGTTTGCTTTTTCAGAAGAAAAGGCAATACCTGCAAGCTTATAAGATAAAATATCTCTCAACTTTTCTTTAGCCGTTACCACGGCTACTTTCCGGCCTGCATTGGAAGCCGCAGCAAGAATTGTTTCTGTGCGCAAATACTCTGCGGAGTTCATCATTACTTCACAGTCTTTCACTGTGTCGTAAAAGAAATTGCCGTTAATGCCGTGCACTGCAGGAGATACGCCCGTGACGATGGAAGAATTATTGACATTTGTAAAGGAAGGCAAGGCACTTCTCACCATTCCACGATATCCTTCAGCGCTTATGCGTTTGAGATTCGGCATACAATCATGTGCCAGTGCAATATCAAAATATTCATCCGCGGAGCCGTCCACACATATTACGACTATTGGTCTTGCAGCCGGTTGATACGTTCTGCTGTTTACTGAAAAAGAATTTGTTGAAATGCTCATTCGTTTTTTTGAAAAATATTATTTAAGCAACTGAATGCGTTCTTGGAAACTGGTTAGGATTAGGATAGATTTCTCCTTCGTCGAAAATGACAAACAGAGGATTAAATTTTTGCTTAAGCTCATTCCCTGAGCCACTGCTTGTCATGCCAAAGAATGCCTGGCGACTCAGTTTGGGAGGCATCTAAACATTCCTCAAACATACTAACTTGCAGCAATTCCATTCCTCTTGTCGCTTTATTCTAATTTTTGCTGTTCAGATATTCGCGTATTAATTGCGCAAAATGATCCAAAGGCAACGTAACGGCTTTTGTATCTTTTGCCTGCTCATCCCATAACCTCACTTTTATTATATCATCAAAAAAAGGCTGTTGTTTGAACAGCGCCACTTCCTCCGTGTTCATGGGGCCGCCCTGGTATTCCAGCGTTTTTAAACTTGCTTCAGATAATTTTTCTTTATAACCCGGCTTTGTAGAGACAAGGTATCTTTTTGCATCAACATGTTTTTCTACCACAGCGCAGATACGGTCTGAAAAACCTTTTGTGCGAAGATAACCGGCACCAATTCCCTCATGGTTCACCACGCCGTAACTACCCATTGCTTCTGTTTGCTGCTTATGTTTTAACAGGTGCCCGATATCGTGCAGAAATGCGCCCAGTACCAGTTCTGTGTCTTCTCCTTTATTCATTGCAAGCGTAGCGCATTGTATCATGTGAGATGCCTGTGACACCGGTTCACCATCATAATCTTCATCACCATATTTTTCAAAAAGGCTCATTATTTCAGTCGTTATAGTTTCACTATTTTGAGTTTGTGTTTGCATTTGCAGATAATTTGTTGTTTACAATTGCTTCTATGGGCTGCATTACAGGTTGCGCAGGTTTAAAATCAAAACCAAGCAAAGCGGCGAATGTTGTGGCAAGCTGGCGCTGATAAAGTGGTTCACTATTTTTTACTTCGCCCAGCGGCTTTGTATCAGGACCAATCGCTGCAATCCATATTTGGCCGGCATCTTCAACCTTCTCCCCATGATCTGTCCACTGCTCTTTTATTTTATTTCCTCTTCCATGATCGCATGTAACAATCAAAGTTGTCTTGTCTTTGTATTGAGATATCGATTGAATAGTTTTCCATAGGTCTGCTATCATTGCATCTTCTGCGTGTGCACTTTTTAAGTATTGGTCATACTCCCCTGCGTGTGCAAAATCATCGGTCTCATCAAATGCAATGTATAACACTTTAGGCTTGTATGCTTTTAAATATTCTCTGGCAGCAAAATAGGTGAACATATCAGGCCTGACGTTAATAGGCTTTGCGGCAAGAAACTGCATATCGTTGATGAGTTGCAAGGCCGGAGCGTTAAACTTTAGCGTGTCAACATCTGCATTTACATAAATGCCGCTTCTCCATTTATTGAGGATATATGGGAAACAATCCCAGGTAGTAAAGGCTGCAACTTTACCCCTGTAGCCTTTTTGTTTGTTGATAAACTCTAAAACATTTTCGTTCTTGTTTGGAATTTTATCGTTACTGTTTACAGCAGTATCCGGGTAGCCGGTAAAGATTTCGTTATAACCAGGGTATGAGAACCAGAAAGGGTTTGCATTATTTACTTCACAGGCAGCATTACGATTTCCATAAAGTTGTCCGCTGGTGGCAACGGTTGTCCATAAGAAGGGAAATAATTTTTTTCTTCTTTCTTTCACATCATCATTCCAGAAATTTTTTGTTACCTGGTCCGAATCCCGGGTAAAATTTTTGTTTACGATAATTGCAGAATCAACACCGCCAAATACTTCTTCCCAGCGCATTCCATCAAGAGTAACAATTACAAGATTTTCTGTTTTGCGCTGAGAAAAAGTTATGAGTGTGAGAGTAGATAATACAAGCAACAAAAAAATTTTTTTCATGAGGTTATTTATTTTTTATGAACCCGGCTTTTGAATTACTGTCGATTTTTCGTTCTGCCTCCGCTTCCGGTGGACACTTGTGCTTTGAAAAGATACCAGCATCAGCTTCGGCGCAGGAGTGTTTGCTCAAAGCTCAGGACCTGAAGCTTTAGCGATAAATTTCAGAACATACAACAGGCAAAGGAGAAGGACGCAAAGTACACTAAGTTTTTACAGGCGAAACCTAAACCACTTAGATGAATACTAACCGGCCTTGCCTGTTTTATCTTACTTGCTCTATTTCAGCAGCCACATCACACCATTAATGTCATCAGTGCCATTGTATTGTTCCTGCAATGCTGCCTCATAATTATCTGTGTTAGCTGTTTTCTCCACGTCGGGATATTGAAAACGCAATGGAATTCTTTGACTGTTTCCTGTACCTGGCCCGGTTGTGAAAGTTGGGACGCCAGTCCTTCTGTATTGATAATAAGCCTCCAACCCTGAATGACGAAACATGGCGAGATACTTTTGTTGTAATATTTGTGTTAGCCCTGTTTCACCACCGGCATATTTTATAGTAGATTGGTTGTAATAAGTATTCCAGTCTACATCAACTGTGTATTGATTGTACACCGCATCCGATCCGCCCGGACTACCGGTTACATAAAAATTAACAGTCATCGTACCCGTTTCAGGAATGTTATAAAAAGCCATTGAAGATTTGATTCCTGCTATATAATAGGCCTCTGCGTTCCCTAACGGACCTGAAGAAATCCATCCCCGGTTAATAGCCTCTGCTATATTGAACAACATTTCCGGATATCCTATTTGAATGCTTGGCTCACCAGTATAAGTTTGATAATAACGATAGCGATTAAGCAGTGAATATTGTCCGCTGTTTGCCTTTGCATACATCGTTCCTAAATCTTCACCGGGATTGGCACCAACAAAAGCTTTAAAACTGGTAGGGCTTGTACCTGCGGCAACGAGAGCCGTTGCAGGTTCGGAAGTAAGGAAAACCCGTGGATCCTGCAGCTTCGTAAGCAATCCAACATATGTTGCTGAGCAATTATCGCGCAGCGCATTGAATCCAAAATTGTCCGGGTTGTTTGGATAATCGTTTGTAGGATGAACGAACACAAATTGTAAATTGTCATTTGAGCTTTGCATTAACGGGTATTGAGTAGGATTACCTATGATACTTGCAAACTGCTGTTTAATTTCGAGATCAGGATCATCATCCTGTTTACTCAAATGGATCAGTAATCTTAATCTGAAAGTATTTATAACTTTTCGCCAGGCAGTAAGGTTATTGCCGAAATAAAAATCGCCCTGCAGTGTAAAATCATTATTCGCTATAAGTGTGGCAAGATCTGTATTGGCGCTGTCTAACCATACAAACGCCTGTTGAAATACATTTTTTTGCGGATCATATTGTGGAGTAAGATTTGAGAATCCCTGCAATGCTCCTGACATAGGAATATCTCCCATTTCCAAACTCATTTTAGTAAAAAAATAAGCACGAAAAAATTTGCCAATCGCCTCATAGGGATTCACTGGCCCTGCTCCACGTGCAAGAGCTTCTTCCTCCATTTTTCCTACATTCTTCAGCGTAGAATAAAAGTCAGCCCCCGACCCAAAATCATAGCGGTTATTTCCATAATAGTCATAATTAGTTATAAAATACTGGTCCCATTTTTCATAATTTGTATAGGGGGGATCATACAAGTCATACAGTATGCCGTTTAGCACCAGGGATGGAGGTACTGATGTAGGTTTATTTGAGTTAGGATATAAATCATCGTAAGATTTTTTACATCCTGTGGCAATAATTGAAATGATAAATATTGCCGATAGTATATTAAATATCGTTTTCATTTTGTGAGTATTTAGTCATTAAAACACAACGTTAATATTAATACCATACCTGCGTGTAGTGGGCGACTGAAGTTCTGTGCTGCCGCTGGCAAAATTATACTGATCGAGGTCTACATCTTTGAAACGCTGATCGCCATAGAAATATACCAGGTTTCGCCCGATGAGTGAAACGGTTAATTTATTTATAAATGTGCTGCTTAACCATTTCTGGGGGAAATCATAAGTTATGGTTACTTCACGCAGCTTGGCAAAAGTTTTACTCATTAAGTTACCCTCATCCACGCCATAAAAACTGCTTGCATATGCCTGTACATGGTTAGGCACATCGTTGGGAGCAAATTGTAAATCTTTATAGTTCGTTATGTTTCCATAATTGTCAAACTGTATGGGTACTCCATTTGTAACCATTACACCCTGCCCGATATAGCTTCCGGGAAAAGGATTTGCACTCGTGTCACCAGCATGGGCATTATCATCTTCTCTCGCAATACCAAAAGCTCCTTCTACAGTTTCAATATTTCGTCCTCCGCGCATGGTTTTGTTGTGCATATAATCACTTGTTACACCGCCTACGCTTCCGTCAAATTGAATTCCGAGAGACAAATTTTTCCAGCTTACTTTATTATAAATACTCCATGTATAATCGGGGTATAGATAACCTAAAAACTGTGAAGATACCGGGTTAGAAAGCGGGTAGCCACCATCGTGTATAATTTGTCCATCCGGGGATCTTAAAAAAGCACTTGAATAAAATGCATCCACACGATCTCCTTTTTGGAAAAAGGTTTGATATACATCCTGGCCCGGCGGCAATTCGTCATACGTCTCTTTATAAGTAGACCAGTTCACCAGCACTTCCCATGTGATTCCACTTTTTGAAGCAATTGGAGTACCCTGGAGAGATAATTCATAACCTGTTTTTTTTGTCTTCAATGCGTTGAGAATATAATATGAATAACCCGTTGCGGTTGAAATAGGGTTTGAAAGAATTTGCGGACCATCGATATACTGGAACGCAGTGGCGCTAAATCCGAGCCTGTTCTTTAAGAATTTTATATCCACACCTTCCTCATAGTTAACACGGTTAAAGGTCTTGATATTAGGGTCATACAAGTTGCTTGTGTAATATGCAGCAGTTTGATTATTATAAGTTTTTGGAGTTGAATAAACACCCTGCAATGAATAATCGGGCCCGCCATAAGGAGACAAATAATTATCTCCATAACCAAGCGGGTAATCATACAAGCTTGTCCCCAGAAAAGGCGTTGTACCAATTTCTGCTGACGTGGCATCGCCGTGCACTGTTGCAAAGGAGCCTCGTACTTTTAAAAATGAAATTACATCCGGAAGTTTTATGTAATCTGAAATAACAGAAGCCACTGAGACACTCGGATAAAAATAGCTGTCATGTCCTTTTGGTAACGCTGATGATTTATCAACGCGGCCTGTGGCAGAAATGGTTGCGTATTTACCAAGTGATGCGTCTAAAGAAAAGTATGCGCTTAACACCCGCATATCTGATCTGAAGCTTGAAGCAACCAAAGGATTCTTGGAATTACTGAAAGTGTACACTTCGGGCACATTCAAATAATCAGTGGAAGTATAGTTGGAGTTATAAGAAAATGACCTGATATTGCCACCCACCAGGCCGGAAAGATTTAAAAAATCTTTTACTGTATAATTATAATTGAGCTGGAGGT
>DATBFI010000059.1:0-3372 GCA_036558585.1 Chitinophagaceae bacterium | reverse complement strand
TTTCCTGTATCCGCCGGAATATAATTTGGCACTTTTATGTTTGGGTTTAAAACAGAATCCTTTTTATCCTTTCTGCCGGTTAAAACAAATTCAAGGGCATATTTGACAATATTCCCGGGCTTTAAAGAATCTCCGCCTTTGCCCGGATATATCTTATACACTAATCCTGAAGGAGTTTTATTGTAATTCACATTGCACGCTGTAAACACAAGAGCTGCTGATACAGCTAAGATGATTTTTTTCATTTTTTATTATTGTAATTGTTGTTCGTATTGCTGAAGAATTGCTTTGAATTTCCTGATGTTTTCTTCCATACCCTCACTGCTTCGACCACCGGCTGCATTTTTATGGCCTCCTCCTTCAAAATGAGTTCTTGCGAAAGCATTTACATCAAAATTACCTTTGCTTCTAAAGCTCCATTTGCGTTCTTCTGTCCGGTCAATTAATAATGCGCCAAGTTTTATCCCTTCAATAGTAAGCAGGTAATTAACAAGGCCTTCTGTGTCCCCGGTTTTGATTTCGTATTTTACAAGGTCTCGCCTGGGTATGGCCATTAATGCAGTATTATATTCATATAATACATCCAGCCTGTTTAATAAAGCATTGCCAATAAAACGAAGCCGGTTTTCAGAAAAATTATCGAAAATGTTTTCAAAGATCATGGTGTGATCTATTCCCAACTCTTTCAAGTCTGCTATTACCCGGTGTACATTCGCCGTAGTTGAAGAAAACCGGAAAGAGCCGGTATCTGTCATGATCCCGGTAAAGAGGCAGGTGCCTGTCTCTTTGCTCAAACTGCTTTTATAGGGTGACTGGGCAATAAAATCATAAACCATTTCACATGTAGAGCTTTTTGAAACATCGCTAACTCCATAATCAAACGCCTCTTCCTGTGGTTGCTGGTGATGGTCTATTAGAACCTTGATGCACCGTATTTCCGTAAGTATTTTTTCCATTGTTTTGGTGCGATGCATCACGTTAAAATCAAGACAAAATATAATGTCTGTTTCGCAAATAAGTTTTTCCGCTTCCTCTTTTCGCACCTCATAATCTATTACCATATTACAGCCTGGCATCCAGTTAAGAAAGCTTGCCCAGTTTGTAGGAGAAATTACCGTAACTGTATGACCAAGCTTATGCAGAAAATGATATAAACCCAGCGCAGCCCCCATTGCATCACCATCTGGTTTTTGATGCGTGGTTATTACAATCTTTTTTGTTTGTCTTAACAGTGCATATACCTGCTGTACCTCTTGCATAGGTGGCGGCAAAATTGAGGTATTCATTGCACTTGGGCAAATGATTTTAGCCTATGTATTGATTATAAGAAAGTATTAATATTTTCTCTATCAAAACAGAACCTGCATTGTTAAGCATCGTTCCTATGGAGAGTAACATCGCAGAAGTTCAACTATACTTCATAAGTAACGTGCAACTTTAAGGTTTGTTTCACTTACTTTTGCGCCCAAATTAATCGTAACTATGAGCAACTTAACTCTTACAATGATTAAGCCCGATGCAATAAGTAAAGGTTATTCGGGCGCTATTTTAGACCGGATAATCAGGGCTGGATTTTCAATTATAGCAATGAAGCGGGTAAAGCTTACAAAGGAACAAGCGGGTGAATTTTACGCTGTACATAAAGCGAGACCATTTTATGAAGAATTGGTAGAATTCATGAGCAGCGGGCCAATAATTGCTGCAATTCTTGAAAAAGAAAATGCAGTTGAAGATTTCAGAAAGCTAATAGGTGCTACAGATCCTGCAAAAGCCGATGAGGGAACCATTAGAAAACTCTACGCATCCTCCGTTGGTGAAAATGCAGTTCATGGAAGCGACAGCGATGAAAATGCTGCAATTGAAAGTAATTTCTTTTTCTCAAAACTTGAAAGGTTTTGAATACAGTTAAAGTCATGGTTAAAGCCGAAAATTGAAATATAAACCAGATTGATTCTAATACCTAAGGATTAGATATTTTCAATTCGTTATAAACATTATTCTCCCTTGTTTTCAATTGGTCTTAAGTGATACCCCTTTTCTTTGAGCAGGTTTAAGACGCCGGCTTCTCCTCCCAGATGGCCAGCTCCTACGGCAATCAATAGTGTTTTGTTTTTTGTAATAACAGGGAACTGGTTCACCCAGTTCTTGTTTCGCTGGTTAATCATTATATCCTGTATTTCATTACTTGTACCACCCTCGGTCTTTAAACTATAATCTAGTAGTTTATCCAGGTCCTGTTCTTTATATAGTTTAACCATTTCTTCGGTTTCCGATGCAGTGCTTTGAACACTGTCAATGCTATAAAGCAATTCTTTTGCCTGCGCAGCATAAGGAATATTATCAAGCACTGAAGCCTGGAAAGCTGCGGTTTCGAGTCCTTTAATTTCCTTTTTATACCGATGGGCAAGCTGCATAATACTAAGCTCAATTCCATCCGCATCTTCGCATGGTAAAATAGCCTGGTAGACAAGTGCAGAGATCAACATGGGCTGCATCTTATTTAGCATTTGTAATTCCATTCCCATTCCATGGTGATCAAAAAAATCTTTGATCCTTTGGTACTCATCAGAACTGTACAGGTCGGCAAGTGTGGTATCGTTTTTCATTTTGCCTTGTTTAAAACCAGTTAAGAGTTCACTGATATCGTCCATATCAATTTCAAAATATATTTCATCAGCATTCTGCACAATTTGTTTGAGATTATCACTTAATACAGCATCTTTCGAACAAAGCAAATGCATAGTACCATAAATATAAACCGGCTTTTGGAGATCATTTCCGGTTATTTCCCATAAAAGAGTCCTGCTATCTTTGGCAGTATTGAATTGACCCTTCGATTCACATGAAAGAAAGCTGGCAAGAGAAAGTAACAAAGAAGTATATTTAAAAATTTTATTTTTCATATTTATATTTTCCCCTTCAAAATTTATAGGTCGCATAAAATTAATACTATTTAAAAGGTATTCACGATCACTAAAATTTATAACCTATAAACATAACTTGTTAACATTGTATTATTACGTTTGTTTTTTTACTAAACAATAACTTCCAAAAATCTTCAATCTACTAAAATTTAAACCTAAATTTTATTTTCAATGAAAATTAAATCAATTACCCGACAAACCCCTGCCATGTTAATCACAGCAATATTCTTTGCTTCATGTCAAAAAGTGTTGATTCAAATCCAATTCGGTGGGGAAACCAAATATTAAACAATGGACTGAGATGGCTGCTTTACAAAACGTGCTAGCGGTAGACGATATGCAGCTACTATAATTTTGCCACTTGATTATTAAGATCATATCCTCCAATATAAAGATCACATCTTTCCAAAAAATAATAAGGGCTATTTTTTTTAGAGAGAGCCTTATT
>DATBFI010000058.1:0-12439 GCA_036558585.1 Chitinophagaceae bacterium | reverse complement strand
TTCCTGCATAATTACAACAGTAGTTGCCGGAGCGAGGCGAATATCTTCACTTCGTTTTGATACAGAAGACACAATATTTGACCTCATAAAGAGAACCCTGCTTTTAAATCTCTCCGGGTCTTTTGGATCTGTTTCGAAGTTATCCTTTAATAAAAGCAGTTCTTCTATGGTTGAGTCAGCCTTACTAACTGAATCAATAGCTAAGTAACATTTTGCCAATAAATGATAAGCCTGCACCTTTTGATCGGGATTAAAACTGTGTTTGTTGTATAAGCATTTGTTTAAACTTTTGATGCATTCATCAAATCTTCCTATTTCATACTTGTATTCCGCCGAATCAATAGAAGTAGCGTCACAATAGTCCTGCGCAAAGGAGGATGTCTGCAATATTATTATACTGCCCAGCAACACTAAATAACATTTACACATAATTTATTATTGTAAAAGGGTTTGATACAGATCACTCATTGTTGGTTTCCATGCTATTACCTTGTTATCTTCTCCGGCTGAAAATAGCCATAGTCCATCGGGAGTATAATATAAGGCATAAATCCACGTGGCGTGGCCTTTTAAGGTAATGATATCCTCATTGTAATTTTTTTGAAGTATTGCTTTTACATCAATCAACTTGATAGTTTGATCGGCGCCGGCTGAGGCTAATTGCAGTTTATCATTATCTACTGTAGCAAATTTTATATCGTTCACGCTTGATAAATGCAAGGCTTTATTCCATATATTATTATTGGTTAGTAAATCATTAATCCAGATAAAACCATTATAAGTGCCTGCTGCTATATATTGTTCATTATCGTCCACAGCAACACTTGTAACTTTGGAATCAAAATTTAGGTGAACAGGTGAAGTATTGTCGGTTAAATTCTCCCATTGCCTGTAAATTTTTATTTCTTTCCCTGAAGCGATATAAAGCTTACCACTTTTACCAATTGTAAATGCATTAATTCCATCATAATTTAAAAAAGTTTCATTTCTATTCGCTATGTTGTATTTGCCAATTCCTTTACTACTCAGGAGAATAAAATTTTCCGTTTCATCAAATGCTACTGCCTTCCCTGTGCCGGGGAATTTAAAGCTGCTAAGCATTTCTATATTTGACGATGATACTTTAAAAACAATCCCGTTGCCGGAAGCAGTTATTGCTACGAGTCTATTGCCATCAGGTGAAATTGCTAAAGCCCTGATCTCTTCCTTTGCCTCATAAGAAGATATCTTTTGTAAGCCATTGTCATTCATTTTAGACTCACACAGCATACCACTTTCATCAGCGGTGAATAGTATATTATTATGGGGCATACCGGTAATACAATGCACAGGCAGTTTATGAATGCCGGATTGATTTTTGTTATTAATACTTTTTGTCCAGTTAATATTTAAAGCATTGTAGATATCATTGTTCTGTGCGGGCCCGCCGTTGGTTTTATTAAGTTGATAAGCTTGTAAAGCCCTGTTTCTACTTGAGTCGAAGCGATTTTCATTTAACAATAAAATTGATTCATTTGCCAGGGAGCGACTATAGCTTAATCCTTTTAATCTGTCAGATGTTTGTTTTTCCTCTAAAGCGATGCTACGTTGTGTTTCTGCAAGCGCCTGTTGTTTTACTACCTCCTGGGCATTAGTTTTTGCAATTGCTGCCTGCTCCTCAGCTTTTTGCGTTTGCTGTTGAGCCAAATTTTGTTGTCTTAAGGCCTCTATTCTGTTCAGTTCCGCTTTTCTTGCTTCAGAATCAGCAATTTCCTTTTGTTTGTAGGCCATCAATTTATTCTCAAACGCGGCTTCTCTTTGCTGTAACGCCTGCTCTCTGTTACTATCTGCATTTATTCTTTGTTCAATAGCCTTATTCCGTTCCTGTCGTGCCTCTGCTACTTTTTGTTGAGCAAACATTGTCTGAACATCTGCCTCTCTTTTCTGTTTCAATGCATAAATCGCAAGTATTATTGCGCTTATAGCTACAAGAGAAATTAGGATAGTTGCAGTTCTCGCAGAGCCTATATGAAACCCCTCTATTTTTTCTTTATCTCTCATTTGTGATTTTTTCAGTTGTCTGGTTTAAGAAATAGGCTTAATCAGGATTATCACATTGTTCGAGAAGTTGTATTGATGAATTTTTTTAATTATTAACAGGCTTTGAGATATATCCGTTATTTAAATGTCCTGAGGAAATGCATTCTTCATTATTAGCAATTAATCACCAATATCACTGATGTTCATTTTATATCAATCAATGTTTTAAAACTTATGCAAATTAAAAAATGAATCAGGCAAAAAACAATTACATAATCATGTGGAGAACACTAAAATTATTTGCAGCTTTTCTAACAACCGATAAATTTATATCCGCTTTCTAACAGTTCTATTAATATTTGGCGATAAAAAGTATAACTATTAAGCTTTAGAATGCTACATCGGTTTTACCTGTAAAGTAATGATCGTACCCTGTCCCGGAGCTGAATGCAGGTGATATTTGGCTTTTATTTTTTCAGCCCGTTTCTTCATATTCTTTAAACCATTTCCATTCTGAATAATTTTTGGATCAAATCCCTTACCATTATCCTTTATGGTAAGAATAATATATGGTTGAACAAATTCAAGTTCCACATGAGCCTCTGTAGCTTCAGAGTATTTGGCAAGATTATTAATCGCTTCTTTAAAGATCACAAAAAAATCGTGTCGCATGGCAACACCAAGATGTAAGTGTTTTAAATTATTTGCTATTTGGTAATGCAATGATATTTTTCTTGCTTCAAGTAATTCTGAAGCAAATGCTATCATGCGTGCAATAATATTATTGAGTGTGTCATTCTGAGGTTGAATGCTCCAGATTATGTCATTCATTGCATCAAGCATTTTGTGTGATGACTCGCTTATGCTGCTAAGCGTTCTGTGAACTTTTAAGTTGTTACCTTCCACATCGTTCAGCGCCATTGAACTTAAAAAACTAATGCTGCTAAGTGTGGAACCTACTTCGTCATGCAGATCACGACTGATTGCGTTTCGTAATTCAAAGGCCTTCATTTTTTGTTGCAGCCGTAATTGGAAAAGCAAATAAACTGCAGCAGACACTACTAACACACTTAATACGTAAAACCACCAGGTGTTCCACCACGGGGGAGAAATGATTAAGATAAGCCGGGCGGGTTTGTCATTCCAGACGCCGTTATTATTGCAAGCTTTTACCTCGAAAGTGTAAGTGTCCGGAGGAATACTCGCATAAGAAGCAAATCGTCTTTCTTCGGCATTGATCCAATTTTTATCAAGACCCACCAACCTGTACATATACCTATTCTTAAAAGATTGTGTATAGTTTAAAGCCACATAGTCAAAAGAAACATAGTTCTTGTTGTATTTAAGCAGAATAGTAGTGTCATTATAAACGGGTACCTTTTTGTCAAAAACCTGCAAATGATTTATATAAACAGGCGGGGCATTTTTGTTAAGGTTAATGCTCGATGAATGAAAAATATGAAGGCCATTGAAATCAATCCTGATTAAATTACCTGAAGTTGTTTTCATTAGATATCCTGGCTCATCAATGTTCAAGCCGTCCTCTTCAGAATAGTGTACAAATCTTTTTTTTACAGGCTCTATAATGTCAAGACCCAACCTGCTATTAAGCCAGATTTGTCCTTCGTCGTCTTCGATTATCTGGGAAATATTCATACTCTGCAGACCATCTTCAATCGAATAGTTTTTAAATTTTGAAAGAGACACATCAGTCTGCCATAAACCTTCTTTCTCAGTACCGATCCAGATGTTTTTTCTTTTGTCTTCATAAATGACATTAACGATTGAATAGTCTATTCCCGAGTTGCTAACTTTTTCAAATTTTATTTTTTCAAACTTTCCGGTTTTAACATGCATTAACAGAAGCCCTCCACCCTCGGTACCTATCAGTATACTGTCTGCACTAATTACATGTAGTGTCAAAACATGATTTGATGAAAATAAATTATAATCGGTTTCTTCTCCACTGTATTGTTTAAAAGTTTTTAATAATCGGTCATAACGAAAAATCCCTTTTTCCTTTGTGCCTGCCCATAATATTCCATCCGGATCCAGGTCCAGTGCAGTTACATTAATTTTTGTGATTGGAATTTTAATGTTTTCCGAAATAAAATTGCTTAATTCTTTGCCGTTATTCTTTTTGTATATATGAAACAGGGAACCTGCAGAGCCGTACCACATAGACCCATCCTTATCAAGTAAAGAAGAAAAAACAGGTTCATCAGCGCCCAAAACTTCATCATGGTTTTCATAAGCACCGGTATTGACATCCATTAATCCAAGGCCTGTGTAGCTGCCAACCCAAAAATTATGGTCTTTATCTTCGAGTATTGTATTTGCCCTATCTAAGGTATGAGGGTTCCGGGGAATCGTTCTAAAGCTATACAACTTAGGGTCATACCTGGCAATGCCTCTTTCAGTGCCAATCCAATAAATACCGCTGTTATCTTTTAGCATAGCGCGTATTCTTCCCGAAATACCCTGGGCATCTTCTATGTCCCTTTCATAAAAAGATATTCTTTGTGTGGAAGGATCAAAAAAAGCCAGGCGGTCGCCACCAATCCAAATTCGTCCATCAGTATCTTCCATTAACTGCGTAGTGGTACTGGGTTTTAAGGGTAATGTATTTGGAATAACAACCGGGCGGGCAATGAGTGTTTCCGTTTTCGGATTAAACTGGTAAACGCCCAAATTGGATGTTGTCATCCAAATATCTCCATACCTGTCCTGAATTATGTTGTGTGTAATTTCCCCTGATATATCTGAAAAAACCAGAGAGGAAGTAGTAAAATTTTTTACCTGTCCTGTTTTCCTGTCAAATTTCCTTATGCCAGTTACTGTAGAGAGCCAAAAAATATCTTTATCCTTATCCATCAAAATGCCGTGAATATTTTCCTTTGCGGAATCACCCGTGAAATGGTACTTTAGGGTACTGCTTTTCTTATCAAAGGAAAATAATCCGTTACCGGTAGCTAACCACAATAACCCGTTTTCATCTTCTTTGAAATCATGAATCCATCCTTTTGACGGAGGTAACGAATAATTTTTAAACGTTTCTGTTCGCGGGTTATAACTTGAAAAAGATGATTCGGCAGTTCCAATCCATATAAGCCCCTCTTTGTCCTGGTAAAGGCAAATAATATCGTTGTTTGCTATGGTTGATGAGTCTTCCGGAATATTTTCAAAAATTTTAAAACTATACCCATCATAACGATTTAATCCGTAAACAGTACCAAACCAAATATATCCTTGCTTATCCTGTAATATACATTGAACCTTATTGTAGGAAAGGCCATTCGTTGCGTTTAGATGTTCAAACTTAAGTTGGGAAACACGAGATAATGTACCTGCAACCACTTCTTCTAAACTTTTAGCCTGGTTAACTTTTGTATAGCCCGATTCTTGCGCATGGGTGTACACTGCATGCAACACAAACAACACAAGGGCAGGACGCAGTTTCATACATTTAAGTTAGTACAAGTTTGTATTTCCGCAAGAGAAATAATTACAACAACCATTTCTTTCACATTTCAAAATAGACCATTTTATATTCATTAAAAATAAAGCGGCTACACGATTGTAACCGCTAAGGGGCAGGTAGGTTTAGAGCTTGCTATTCAAGCAATACCTGGAATGAGGAATATATTAGTTTTTAAAAAGCATTTGCCTGGCTAAATAGACAGCGGCAAAAACCAGGAACATTTCTATCAGTCATATACGTAATATTTTCTTGCCTTCATAATAGTTCCATAGGGCGAAGTCAGTAAACAAAATATTTATTTCCATGCAGATAAATAAAAAGCATGAGAGTAACTTATTGCTTGTTTCCCGAACTATAAATAAAGAAATAAACGCAACAGGTAACAAAACCGCAGTCGACAAAAGAGGCGACATTCTTTTAATAACATGATATCTCTTATGGATATTTTTTTGCGATGCCGGATGTTTTTGCTGCAATAAAAATTTTTGAGGATCTGTGAGATTATATAACTGACCTGGCAGAACCAGGTAGCTCTTATTAAACTTTCTTTTTATTTTGTATTGATGCAGCGCTAACATGAGGTTATTTTAATTGTCGAAAAAGATTATTCACTCCAGGTTTTTTGTGCAGCAATTAAAGAATGTCTGACTATGCAAATTTCTAACTGCCAGGGGCTGGAAACAAGAGAGAATTAACGTAATTTAAAAATCAGGTATAGTTACGCGAAATGCGTAGTTGCCGCAAAGAGGGTGCGTAGAAATACTGTAAAAAAATTATAAGAGAGTGATGACGAATACATCGCTCAAATTGACTGAGTAAAATTGAAAAAGGCCTTACCGATAAATGTAATTCCTTATTCCAACTCCGGGTAGAGCGGAAACTGTTTCATAAATTCATGCACTTGCTTTTTGCATGTGGTAATCAAATTTTTATCTTCTGCATTCATTAAAACACTGTCTATTACATTCACAACGAATTGCATATGTTCTTCTTTCATAGAGCGCGTTGTTATTGCAGGAACACCAATACGTATACCGCTTGTTACAAACGCACTTTTATCGTCAAAAGGAACCATGTTTTTATTTACGGTAATATCAGCAAGACCCAACACCTGCTCTGCTTTTTTACCACTGATCTTTTTATTACGCAGGTCAATCAGCATCAAATGATTATCTGTGCCGCAACTTATAATGTTATAATCTTTTTCTACAAAAGCCTTCGCCATAGCTTTTGCATTTTTTATTACCTGTTGTGCATAATTTGTAAACTCACTTGTAAGTATTTCTCCAAAGGCAACAGCCTTTGCAGCAATCACGTGCTCCAGCGGTCCGCCCTGTATACCGGGAAATACAGCCATGTCTAATAAATTACTCATCATGCGGATATTTCCTTTTGCATCTTTTAATCCAAACGGGTTTTCAAAATCATTACGCATCATGATAATACCGCCGCGAGGCCCGCGCAATGTTTTATGTGTTGTTGATGTAACAATATGGCAATGTTCAAAAGGATCATTCAATAAATTTTTCGCGATTAAACCTGCCGGGTGCGCAATGTCAGCCATGATAAAAGCACCAATTTCATCCGCCACTTTTCGTATGCGTGCATAATCCCAGTCACGACTGTAAGCACTGGCACCACAGATAATAAGTTTTGGTTTTATTTCTTTTGCCTTTGATTCCAGCATATTATAATCAACTATCCCGGTTTCCCGCACCACACCATAGAAATGTGGTTTATACAATTTACCGCTGAAGTTCACTGGCGAGCCATGCGTTAAATGCCCGCCCATACTTAAATCGAGGCCAAGAATATTATCGCCGGGTTGCAAAACCGCCAAACACACAGCAGCATTGGCCTGTGCACCGCTATGGGGTTGCACGTTGGCATAATCAATATTGAAGATTTGTTTTAAACGATCAATTGCAAGCTGTTCGGTTTGGTCTACAATTTCGCAGCCGCCATAATAACGTCTGCCGGGATAACCTTCTGCATATTTATTAGTCATTACATTGCCCATGGCCTGCATCACTTGCAGGCTTGTAAAATTTTCTGATGCAATTAGCTCAATCCCATGACGCTGTCGTTCCAGTTCCTTGCGAATAAGATCAAAGACCAAATTATCTTTTTGCATTAATTAAATTTTACCGCAAATATAGAGTCGAAAATCAGAAGTTATTGGCTGAAGGTTTAAAGTTCAGGGTCGAAAGTGTATCATTTTTTATCGAAAAATTTGTTGAGGCAGCAAAAAAAGAAATGCCGGTATCTTCAAAGGCATCGATCAGATCACTGTTTAACTCCGGGGTTATGATAAAAGAATTGATAAAACGACTTTTAACAGGAATAGCTATCTTGTTCCTGCTATGTATCGTATTGCTTTTTATACAGTTCGCAATTCAACACCAGTGATTAAAATAATTCACTAAATAAAGTGAGCAACAGTGTACAGGGAAGCAAAAAGTTTTTTTGTGATCCTTTTGATGATCCAGGAAAAATTTCCCTTCTTGGTTTATGAATTTTCCTCTTAACAGTTTTAAAATAGTTTTTTACTAATTTCACGCGCTTAATTTTGTGCAGGAAAGGCATTGCATGTATAGTAGAATAAAGATAGCTCAATGAAAGCCATAATTCCTGTTGCGGGCGCAGGTGCTAAATTAAGACCGCATACGTATACACAACCGAAAGCATTAATACCAATTGCTGGTAAAACTATTCTTAGTTTTATTGTGGATCAATTGAATGCCGCAGGCATTAATGAATTCATTTTTATAGTAGGATACCTTGGCGAAAAAATACAGGAATATGTTAAACAAACATACCCAAATCTTATTTGCCATTTTGTATATCAAAATGAACGACAGGGAACCGGGCACGCAGTTGAATTAACACAAAGCATTGTAGGTACAGATCAAGTTTTTGTTGTACTTGGTGACACTATTTGCGAATATGATATAAGCGAAGTAATTGCCAGTGAGTATAGCATGCTGGGCGTAAAAAAAGTGGATGACCCACGGAATTTTGGTGTAGCTGAGATTAATGAGAATGGTTTTATTGCTCATGTGGTTGAGAAGCCCTCTATTCCTAAAAGTAATATGGCGCTCGTAGGTTTATATAAGATAACGGAAACTGGTTTTTTGTTTGAGTGTTTGCACCAGCTTTTCAAAGAGGATATAAAAAGTTACGGCGAGTATAATCTGACTGATGCGCTCGATTGCATGATTAAAAGTGGCGCAAAATTTAAACCTTTCAGAGTTAAAAACTGGTTTGACTGTGGTAAAAAAGAAACTTTGCTCGAAAGCAATGCTACCCTGTTAAAAAAATTTGGCGGCCACATTCATGAAAGTGTTCTCTCACAAAACTCTATTATAGTTCCGCCTGTGAGTATTGGACCCGGTTGTATTTTAAAAAACTCAATCATTGGGCCGCATGTTGCGGTTGGTACTAATACCAGTATCCGGTACTCTGTTGTTCGCGACAGTATTATTGGCTCGTATACAAATTTGTTTGAAGTGGTACTCGATAATTCGCTTATCGGGAGTGATGCAAGTGTAAAAGGCCTGAGCCGCAGCCTGAACATTGGAGATAATACAGAAATTGACTTTGGATAATTTTTTAATTTAGAAAGATCTGTGAATTGGAAAATGAATCGCAGAATGTCAATTGCGGTTCATTTATTTTACGTGACGAGCTTTACTGCTATTATCATCCCCGGTTTCCCGGTTAACCGGCATCCCTTGTACGTTCTGGAACTCTGTTGAGCAATAAGATAGCCGGAGGTAATTTTATAAATAATCATGAGAATCATTGCTTGATAATTTTTTGTTTAATCAACGTTATCTATGCATTGTCAATAATTTTCAGATTTTCAAACTGGCCATTTAATTATGTTCTCTAATCGTATCACTCAACTCTTTAGGATAGAATATCCTATCATCCAGGCAGGTATGATCTGGGCAAGCGGGTGGAGGTTAGCCAGTGCGGTGAGCAATGCCGGTGCCCTGGGTTTAATTGGCAGTGGCAGTATGTATCCGGATATTTTGAGAGAACATATACAAAAATGTAAAGCAGCAACCAACAAACCATTTGGCGTAAATATTCCCCTGCTGTATGCGCATACCGAAAAAAATATTCAGGTGGTCCTTGAAGAACAGGTGAAGATAGTTTTTACATCTGCCGGTAATCCTAAAACATGGACAAGCATATTTAAAGAAAAAGGTGTAACTGTAGTGCACGTCGTAGGCAGCAGCAAATTTGCATTGAAGGCACAGCAGGCAGGCTGTGATGCAGTAGTGGCTGAAGGTTTTGAAGCCGGCGGTCACAATGGCAGGGAAGAAACAACGACCATGGTACTGGTACCGGCGGTATCCGATGCAGTTAATATTCCCGTTATAGCTGCGGGAGGTATTGCTACAGGTCGTCAAATGTTTGCAGCAATGGCACTTGGAGCTGAAGGTGTACAAATGGGCAGCAGGTTTGTATGTACAGAGGAAGCATCATCTCATATAAATTTCAAAAAGGCCGTAGTTAACGCAGAAGAGGGCGCTACTATGTTAAGCCTTAAGAAAGTGATGCCTGTGAGAATATTAAAAAATCACTTTTTTGAAGAGGTAGAGTTTGCTGAACAACGGGGAGCAACAGAAGAAGAATTGAAACAATTATTAGGTAAAGGCAGAGCCAGAAACGGTATGTTCCTCGGTGAGCTCGAAGAGGGAGAACTGGAGATCGGGCAGTCAAGTGCCTTAATTAAAAATATTTTGCCGGCTGCTTTAGTTGTAGAAAATATCTGGAAAGATTTTCTGGACGTATTGCAACATCCGCTATAGAAAAAATTTATTGTCTCACAATAAAAATGCTCAGTATTCCATCCTTAATTACAATTCTGTAAGATTAACATAAAAATGAGAGATCCATACTAAAGATCTTGCTTAAATAAAACCATCTTTACCGGTAAAAATCTCATTGTGTTATTGATACACAATGGATTTTTTGAATAATTCAAAATAGCTTTTTACTTTTAAGACATAATAGCGCCATATGATAAAGTTTAAATCTGTCCAGGATTTTAGATTACGTGGCGGAAAATACTTTATGTCCGGTATCTCGATAGATTGTGTGATATTCGGTTTCCATGATGGCCAGCTTAAGGTGCTGTTACTAAAAATTGCAAATCTAAACGGATGGGGCTTGCCAGCCGGCTTTATTTACAAGGATGAACATATTGATGCGTCTGCCAAACGCATTCTCTGTGAAAGAACTGGTTTGCATGATATATTTCTTCAGCAATTTTATGTATTTGGTCATCCTGACCGTTGTGATAATAATATTACCAAAATTGCTTTTGAGAATACTGGCATAAAAGCTCCAAAAGATAACTGGTTGTTGCAGCGGTTTTTAACTATCGGCTATTATGCGCTTGTTAATTATAAAGCCGTAAATGCAACACCGGATTTTTTTTCAGAAGATTTTGACTGGCATGATATTCATAATCTTCCAATGCTGGCAATGGACCATAATGAGATCGTGCAGAAAGCATTACTAACCTTGCGTACGCATCTTCGTTATGAACCCGTGGGGTTTAATCTTCTTCCTGATAAGTTTACTATGCCCGAGTTGCAGAAATTATACGAAACCATACTCGATCAAAGCCTTGATCGCCGGAATTTCCAGCGCAAGATGCTTTCCTATGGAATTCTAAGGCGTTTAAAACAGCGGCGTGAAGGTGTAGCACATAAGGCACCCTATTTGTACTCTTTTGATTTACGTAAATACCATAAAGCACTTGAAGAGGGATTTCAAAGCGCATGGTAAACCCGCTGATTTGAAAATTATTGTTTTAAAAAGTATCATGAATTTACCACAGCATATATGGCTGGCCGTCTGTTGGATAATCTTTGGAGCTTTACACACTATCC
Source organism: Chitinophagaceae bacterium (assembly GCA_036558585.1). GTDB lineage: Bacteria > Bacteroidota > Bacteroidia > Chitinophagales > Chitinophagaceae > DATBFI01. The sequence goes on along the minus strand of DATBFI010000058.1, from coordinate 1,027 downwards.
TTGCTTCAGACAGCATTAAAAACCTTATGCAATCAGTTATGCAGAAAAATTTCAAATTTTACCGGCTGGGTTATTCAATAATAGCAACCCTAATGATTACTTATATTCTAGTTTTGAATTTTTCTATTGAAAGTGTTTTATTATGGCAACCGTTTATTATTGAAAAAATTGTTTCGGTTATTGCAGGAGTAGCAGGTTTAAGTGTAATGCTGATTTGCATGCGCAAATATTTTTTTGATTTAAGTGGCGTTAATGTTTTTTTTCGGCAAGTTTCAGTGGATAAGCTTCAGGTGAACGGTCTTAATAAATATGTTCGTCACCCATTATATTCATCAACTCTTTTATTTGCGTGGAGTTTCTTTTTTTGGCAACCCTTGCTTTCTAATCTTATTTCCTGCATTAGTATTTTAGTCTACACGCTTATTGGTATTTATTTTGAGGAGCAAAAACTGGTAAAAACCTTTGGTGAGGATTATAAGGAGTATGCTGCTAAAGTGCCCATGATTATCCCCGGGCTCGTTTAGGCGCTACATATGCTGAGAGAATAAAATTTCTTATTCCTTAAGGGTGAAATACTTTTGTTAAATTTTCTTAAGTAACTTTATGTGTAAGCGAATTACATAATTTTATATTTCCAAAAACTGCAATATGAAGACCCTCTTGCTCTTTTGTATATTTGGAACTTTGGGTTCTATCTGTTTTGCGAATGAGAAAAGACTGTGCAGCGATTGTTCTTTTACGGGAATTGTTATTGATGCAACGTCAAAGAAGCCAATGGCTGACGTAACTATTGTCGCAAAAGCTGCATCTTCAAATAATGAGCAAAAGGTTGTAACTAATGAACAGGGCCAGTTTGCTATTCCTTCTCTGCCTGCCGGAACATACACCTTGCGTTTTGAAAAAAATAATTACAAATCTGTTGAAAAGAAAAATCTTGTAGTAAAAAATACCTCTTCTAAATTAAATATCGAGCTTTTAGTGAATGAAACTAAAGAAGAAAATCATCATAATTGGTTATTGAAAATAG
>DATBFI010000057.1:0-7355 GCA_036558585.1 Chitinophagaceae bacterium | reverse complement strand
CTTCCTTGTGTCATTCTGGTCCGAACGGCATTCAGCCGGGCGGGCACTTCTGCGCTGTGTTTAATTTGAAGCATTCTACAATCAACTTATTAAGGCCTGCAAAAATAGCTAAAAAGATTTGGACTGACTGTTTGGCAGTTTGTTAACAATTTTTGATAACCCGCTGATTATTTTTGTTTTCAATTTTTTTGGAACAGATTATGATATGCAATAAAATTCAGTTCCTTAATGCTTTAGCTAAAAAGCGATCCAACGCAGAAAAATTGATAAAGAATTTTAGCCTGGTTTTAAAGATTACTCTAAAATTTTAAACAACGCATGAGCAAACAGGGTTCTTTATTTTTATTTTTTCTTTTTTTCAAATTCATTTGTATAGCACAGGATATTCCTGTAAAGGTTGTTCCCACAGAAATTTTTCGCTCAGTAAAAAAAGACCCGAATGACACATTAAGCTGGAATTGGAAAAGAGGCGGAATTATCAACCTTAATATTGCTCAGGGCTCTTTAAGCAACTGGGCTGCGGGCGGTGACAAGTTTTCACTTGCAGTAACTTCTTATGTTAATTATTTCCTCTTAATGAAACGCACCAAACACACATGGGATAATAGTCTTGACTTTAACTTTGGATTTATTAATACAAGCAGTCTTGGCAGCCGCAAAAATGATGACAGGTTCGAGATATTATCTAAATATGGCAGGCGTTTAGATAGCAGCAATAAAATATATCTTTCAGGACTATTTGATTTTCGTACACAATTTTTTGACGGTTATACTTATAATGACCAGGACAGCGGTATTCTTTCTTCTACTTTTTTTTCACCTGCATACTTGTTGTTATCAGTAGGATTTGATTATAAGCCTAAAGATTATTTTTCTTTTTTCATATCTCCATTAACTCAACGCACCACTATTGTGGCAAGTGATCGTTTATCTAAACAAGGTGTGTATGGGGTACCTCCATATGGTCATTTCTATAACCAGATAGGTGCTTTTGCATCTATTAATTTTTATAAATCGATTTTTAAAAACGTATTGTATAAAGGAAAGATGGATCTTTTTACTGACTACCAGCATAATCCTCAAAATGTTGACATGTATTTTACCAACCTCTTCAATTTTAAAATAAACAGGTTTTTATCTGCTACCTACAGCCTTGATATGATATATGATGATGATGTGAAGTTGTTCGGCAAGTACAATAATAGTCCCGCCTTACAGGTAAAAAGCCTGATAGGTATTGGGTTTTCAATGCCTCTGTCAACCACTATAACAAAGTAAATAATGAGGATTACTTTTCTGCCTGTATTTCTTTTCCGAATTGCAAAATATAACCGTTATTATCCCTGATCGCAAATTCACGCATACCATACTCAAAATTTTCAATGGGATAAAAAATGTGTGAAGTGCTTTTTAATTTCTCCCATAATTCATCTACATTATTTGTATAAATATAAAATGAACCTGTACAAACAGGCTTTTCAAAAGGCATGTGTTCATTAGGAAGCGCAAACATTATTTCTATACTGTCTTTATGCATATGACACCAACCCCATTCTTCACTGTAATTATCTAATTCAAAATCAAAGGTATTTTTATAAAATTCAATAGTTCCCTTAATGTCGCTTGTCCACAACATAGGTGTGAGGCGGATAAATTGCATGATAATATATTAAGCTGTTTGAGTAAAAGCAATTCGCTTGGATAACCAACTTTGGTTTACGGGAATGATCCATGAATGTAACAATTCATGTTTAGTTGCTGCGAGATTATTGAAATAAAGGGTGCTTCCGTTTATAAAACCATTTGTAACAGCATAACCAAGCTGGGTCATTGGAAGCAACTGAACTTTATCTTTAATAATAAATGCAAATGTTTGCCTGTCAAACATATTCACACCAAATTGCTGTTCAATTTGCTTGATTAAATGAACAGAGCTGTCGGTACTGCATCCGCTCACGCCTGTAGCAGTTTCATCAGCCATTATAATAATAAACTGGCCAAACAATAAACTTGCATAGCCTTTTACGGCTACACCATGGCTATGCCAATGCTCAACAAAATCTTCCAATAGGTTTTCTATTTGTAACGCTTCGGAAATGGTAAATAACCTGCTGCCCTGGTAAATCCAGACTCTTGAATCAGGATGAAACTCTTTTGGTATTAAGTGTTGATATTCAAAATTCATAATGCAAAGTTACTTGAGGAAAAATGCAAAAATGCGATAGAAAATGTAAAAAAATGAAACGGATATTCATAATGAATTATCATTAAAGGTCTTCGCCTTAAGTGGAGGGATTAAGGGGCACTTCCATACTCATTTCAATAAGCTCTGCCACATCCATCACTTTGATCTCATCTTCTTTTTCACGATTTTTAACGCCATCGGTCAGCATGGTGTTACAAAAGGGACAAGCTGCAGCAATTACATTTGGTTGTAATGACAACGCTTCGTCCGTACGTTCAATATTGATGCGTTTATCTCCCGGTTCATCCTCCTTAAACATTTGGGCGCCACCTGCACCACAACATAAACCATTGCTTCGGCAGCGTCTCATTTCAACCAGTTCTGCATCTAATATTTCAAGCACTTTTCTTGGCGCTTCATAAATGTTATTCGCACGGCCCAGGTAACAGCTATCATGATAAGTGATCCGCTTGCCTTTAAAGTTTCCTCCTTCTTTTGTTTTTATTTTTCCTTCATTGATCAGTTGTTGTAAAAAAACAGTATGGTGTACAACTTCATAATTTCCGCCTAATTCGGGATATTCATTTGTTAAAATGTTGAAACAATGAGGACAGGCCGTTACAATTTTTTTAACGCCATAATTATTTAAAACCTGTATATTATTATATGCCATCATTTGAAATAAAAATTCATTTCCTGCTCTGCGTGCAGGGTCTCCTGTGCATGCCTCTTCTTTGCCAAGAATGGCATATTTAATTCCAACCCTGTCGAGGATTGTTGCAAATGCCCTTGTAATTTTTTGTGCCCTTTGATCAAAACTTCCCGCACAACCTACCCAAAACAAAATCTCCGGAGATTCACCATTCATCATCATTTCAGCCATAGTGGGAACTTTCATAGACAATAGATTTTTTCAAAAGTAGCGCAAAATGGCCAGTGAGTAGTAATGAATAACAAGTGTATTGTTTGAACGAACTAAAAGATAACAGAAGAACGTTACTATTTATACTAACAGTAAATTGTTTGGGAAGAATGTACAAGTTGTGGGTTGTTTGAACCAGGAAAAAACAGGACGCACCAAAGCATCATTGATATTAAAGATACATGGCCATAAAAAAATTATTCTTGTAATAGGGATATTCTCATTTCCTTTGCCTAAGTTTTAAGTTGCCAGCATCATCGGGTTGCGCGTTTAACTATTTATAAAAAGCACTTTTTATTAATCTGAACCATTGAAACAATTCCTGCAAAGATTACGACACTGGGAACTTTGGCCGTTTTATGCTATCTACGCACCGTTAGGTTTTGTATGGATATTCCATGTTATAAGAGCAAGGGCATTCTGGTTTTTTTCTACAGTAAATCCTACGCTTGAATTTTCAGGCTTTGAAGGAGAAAACAAAAAGGAAATGTATCAGCAATTGTCTTCAAAGTATTATCCAAAAACATCGTTTATTACGGCAAACCAAAATATAAAGGACGTATTGCAACAAATATCTGTTGAAGGCTTTCACTATCCTTTTATTGTAAAGCCGCAAGTCGGAATGCATGGCATGATGTTCCGGAAAATTAAAAACGAAGAGCAAATACGCCAGTATCATGAATATATCAGTGTTGATTATATAGTGCAGGAATTTGTTGATCTGCCAATGGAATTCAGTGTATTTCATGTGCGTTACCCCGGTGAAGCTAAAGGGAAGATAACAGGCTTTATTTATAAAGATTATCTTGCGGTAACCGGTAATGGTTCATCTACTTTACTTGAACTTATTCAGCAGCATGCAAGGGCACATTTGAGAGAAGAAGAAATGAGGCATAAACATGCGCACTATCTTAATAGTATTATTGCCGATGGTGAAAAATATTACTTAAGTATCGCAGGTAATCACAATCGCGGCACACGATTTATAAATCTTTCAAAAGAAATTGATGAACAATTATGTGATGTTTTTGATAATATCAGTAAGGAAGCAGGCCATTTTTATTTTGGCAGGTACGATTTAAAATGTACATCGGTGGAAGATTTAAAAGCTGGTAAAAATATTTCCATACTCGAGTTTAATGGAGTAGGGGCAGAACCAAATCATATTTATGATTGCGGCATGAGTTATAAGGATGCTTTAAAAGTTATAAACGACCACTGGGTTGATATGTATAACATCGGCAGGATCAATCAGAAGAAAGGAGTGGCGTACTGGAATTTTTGGAAAGGATACAAATACCTGAAAAAGGCAAAAAAATATTTTAAAGAATTATACAAAGCCGATCTTAATGCGAACTTAAACGGGAATTATACCGGGGATTGAAGCAATAAGTTGTTTTGTGTATTCTTTTTGAGGATGATCATAAATTTCTTCTGCCGTTCCTGTTTCTTCTATAACACCCTTATTCATCACCATTATTCTATCACTGATATACCGGATAACAGAGAGATCATGCGAAATAAAAAGCGCGGTGAAGTCAAATTCTTTTTTCAGATCATTGAGCAGGTTTAGTACCTGTGCCTGCACGCTTACATCAAGTGCAGATACACTTTCATCACATACAACAAAAGAGGGTTCGAGTGCCAATGCTCGTGCAATCACAATACGTTGTCTTTGACCACCGCTAAATTCATGAGGATAACGGTTATAGTGATGAGCAGAGAGATTCACTTTTTCAAGAAGTTCAATTACTTTTTCTTTTCGTTGCTTATCAGTTGCAAAAAGCTTATGCACTTTCAAAGGTTCAGCAATTGCTTCACCAATTTTTTTTCGGGGATTAAGTGATGAGTAAGGATCCTGAAAGACGATCTGCATATCCTTTCTTATGGTTCTAAGCTCGTGGCCTGTAGCTTTTGTTATGTCTTTATTCTTAAAAAAAATTTCTCCTTTGGTTGGTTGTATCAACCCAAGTAAAGCTCTTCCCAGTGTTGTTTTACCACAACCCGATTCACCAACTAATCCAAGCATCTCACCTTTATATATTTCAAAACTCACATCATCCACAGCTTTGTTGCAGGCAGTTACTTTACCAAGCAGAGTTTTTTGTGAGGGATACCATACTTTTAAGTGATCAACTTTTATGATTATTTCTAACGGGCGGCTTTGCTTAAAGTCAGACAGGTTGGGGGTTACAGGTTGTGGATCAATTCCTTCCTGTTGCGGGCTTGCAACCGGTTGCTTATCGTCATGTATAAAATCGCTCACTACCGGTAATCTTTCTCCTTTTTGATGTAATGCCGGACGGCATGCAAGCAACGCTTTAGTATAAACATGCTGCGGCTTGTTAAGTATATCTTTTGTTACTCCCTGCTCAGCAATTTTTCCTTTATACATTACAATTATCTTATCAGCAATTTCACTTACTACACCAAGGTCATGACTTATGAAAATCACACTCATATTGTGTTGCTGCTGAAGATTCCTTATAAGCAGAAGAATATTTTTTTGGACAGTAACGTCTAACGCCGTAGTTGGTTCATCGCATATAAGTAATTGTGGATTGCAGCACATGGCCATTGCTATCATTACCCTTTGTTTTTGCCCACCGCTTATTTCATGGGGGTATCTCTTATATATTGTTTCAGGAACAGGCAATCTAACTTCTTTAAATAATGAAAGTGTTTGAGCTTTTGCTTTGTCATGATTGCTCTTTTTATGAAGTATGATCGCTTCTGTCACCTGTTGTCCACACGTTTGAACAGGGTTAAGCGAAGTCATGGGCTCCTGGAAAATCATTGCAATTAAATTGCCTCGTATATTTTCCATTTCTTTTTGTGAAAGCCGTAGCAGGTCTGTTTCCAATTCATTATTGTAAAAAATGATCTTTCCATTTGTATAAATTGCCGGAGGAGTTTGTAACAATTGCAATACTGATAAAGCAGTAACTGATTTCCCGGAACCAGATTCACCTACTATTGCAACAACCTCACCTTTATTTACAGTAACAGAAATATTGTCAAGGGTATGAGTGATTGTGTCATCATTTTTAAAATCAACAGAAAGATTTTCTATGGAGAGTAATGGCTGTTTCACAAGACAATTTGTTCGCAGAGTTCACAAATTTTAGGCGTAACGATTTAATTTACACTAAAATCTTAAATGCCTTACCGTTAAACCGTTGTTGATAAGCTGTTTCAGCGAGTCGATCCCGATCTTCAAATGTCTTTCCACAAATTGTTCCGTTATTGTTTTATCACTGCCCGATGTTTTAACACCCTCAGGTATCATGGGCTGGTCACTTACAAGCAGCAAGGCTCCTGTTGGTATTTTATTATAAAATCCTACTATGAATATTGTTGCTGTTTCCATGTCGATCGCATACGCTCTTATTTTCTGAAGATATGTTTTAAACTCATCATCATGTTCCCATATTCTTCTGTTCGTTGTATAAACAGTTCCCGTCCAGTAATCAACATTATAATCTCTTATTGTTGTTGATATGGCTTTCTGCAGCGCAAAGGCCGGCATAGCAGGTACTTCGGCAGGAAAGTAATCATTAGAAGTTCCTTCTCCTCTTATAGCTGCAATAGGAAGTATTAAATCGCCAAGTTTATTCCTTTTTTTGAGACCTCCGCATTTTCCAAGAAACAAAACTGCTTTCGGCTTAATCGCCTTAAGCATATCCATTACTGTTGCTGCACTGGGGCTTCCCATTCCAATATTTATAATACTAATCCCTTCTGCAGTTGCACATTGAAAAGGGGTCTCAACACTTGCAATTTGTACATTATTCCATTCAGTAAACAAGTCAATATAGTGGCTGAAATTGGTAAGCAATATATATTTACCAAAGTTTTTTAAGTCCTCACCCGTATAGCGTGGTAGCCAATCGTTTACTATTTCTTCTTTCGTTTTCATTTATTTGCTATTCTTAATATTTTGTTTGATGGTTGAAAAATAATAATTAAACAATACAATTCTAAGTCTATCAACTCGCAGCAAACGAATGAGATAAACTTTGTAAATATAGCAAAGAGTTTTTCGGATTATTACATTTGCAGATGCTGCGCATAGAGTATCCTCATCATCCATTTAAAATAAAAGAAGAAAACAACAGGCATTTAATTTTTGACGAGGTAAGAAAATTGTGGGTTACTCTTACGCCTGAAGAATGGGTGAGGCAAAATTTTATTCAATATCTTGTAAGGGTAAAGAAATATCCATCTTCGGTTTTTGCAATAGAAAAA
>DATBFI010000056.1:0-7859 GCA_036558585.1 Chitinophagaceae bacterium | reverse complement strand
CTCTGTGCTAAAAGCGGTGCCATTTGTTTCCACTATATAATGTGTTTCAGATTCCGGTGGCATTATTGTTTTCTGTCCGTTCAGATACACGTTTCCATCTTTTATTTGCAAAACATCTCCTCCAACAGCTATACAACGTTTGATATAATTATCTGTCTTGTCCATAGGGTGAATGAGTATAGGATAATCAGCCATTAATGCGTCACGATTACCATTGTATTGTTTTCTTAAAATATCATAATAAAGTTGTTTAGACCCGTACCCGGGCAAATTGATTATTGTGTCACCCACGGGCAAATTAAAAACAACAATATCATTTCGTTTTATCTCTGTATAGCCGGGTAAACGTTTATATGGCAGTTGTATCCATGTAAGATAGGATGGTGTTGTTTCTGAACCGGATAAAGTATTGTGCACAAATGGAAAACTTAAAGGAGTTTCCGGAAGGCGTGCACCATAGCTCAATTTATTTACAAAAAGAAAATCATTTGTGAGCAAAGTTCTTTCCATGCTTCCGCTTGGTATAGCATAAGCTTCAAAAATAAAAGTGCGTATAAGTGTTGCAGCAACAACCGCAAATACAGCAGCATCAGCCCATTCCCGCAGTGTAGATTTTTTATATGATCGTATAACCGGCTCCCCCAAAAATTTTTCTTTTTGCGCATAGCCGAGGTACGGAAAATATATGAAGGGAATGAATACAGCAAGTGTATGATCTAAAAGAGAAAATTTTCCAAAGTGCATTGCGAATATGATAGTAATCCAAATAGTAATGAACTGACCGGCGATTGGAATAAATTGCAACCAGAACCAAACCCGTTTCATGTCACATTTTTTTAAAATGCACCATGTATTGTAAAACGGTATAAACGCCATCCATGGTTGTATGCCTGCTTTTTTAAACATCCCATACATACCAAAGTGCCAACCCAAAGTTGCAAGAATAAAAATGGTCCATCCCATAGCTGTAATTTTATAATAATGAATTAAGGTTTGGTTGCGTATATTTTCATCGCATCTTGAAGATACCTTGTACGAAAGCTTTCTCCAATCTGCTCATAGAATTTAACAACAGTTTTCAAAATATTTTTCTTGATTAAGAGTGAATAATTTTACAACCAGTTGTATCAAAACTAAAACATACACATGCAGATAATAACCAAAAACGTAAAACAAGCCGTTCCCTTTTTTGGAGTATCAGATATTGAGCGGTCTGTTGACTACTATATTAACGGGCTGGGTTTTGAAATGACCTCGAGGTGGATCGACAACGGTAAACTTAGATGGTGCTGGCTTCAGAATGGTGATGCTGCACTGATGTTGCAGGAATTCTGGAAAGAAGGGCATCATGTTAACATACCAACAGAAAAGTTAGGAGTAGGTGTTTCAGTATGCTTTATATGCGAAGATGCGTTGGTTTTTTACAATGAAGTTATTTCACGCGGGGTTCAGGCTTCGGAACCTTTTGTCGGAAATAATATGTGGGTCACGCAACTTTCAGATCCTGACGGATACAATCTTTATTTTGAGAGTAATACAGATGTGCCGGAGGAAACAAAATATTCAGAGTGGAAAAAAACTCATGAATCTGCTTAAGGATTTAAAATATTATTCAGGTTGGATGCAGTGCTGTCCAGGTATTTTTTTAAAACAGTTTTTGATAATGGTATTTGAACCGGAATTTTAAGATGAACAGGAATTACGCCTTTGATGTGCAATTTTTGCGGGAACCCGATTAATGCAGAGTTCTTAATAAGGTAATCAATTTTTGCATTCTGATTGATAGGAATAACTAAGTCTAAATTCACAGGCAAGCTGTCATTTATATTCAACCTGATCGGAATATCACTTGTAAATGATGTGGCTCCCTGAAGTTTTGCACTTAATGATTGGTCTTTTATTGGAATAGAAGCTTTTACCGGTACCCTGATTTTTCTGAAGGCAGTAAATTTTTGGTCTACAGGGATATTGCCGTTGGTTGTAAGCTGTAAAGTGTCATTTAAGATTAGGGTAGTATCAACATGTAACACTTTATCCAGATCAATATTAATTGGTATCTTAAGATTAAGAGGTTGTTTCTTTGTCAACATTATTTTCAAAGAATCATTAAGCGTCATTTTCAAATCAACCGGGACAGTTCTCAATATACTTATTTCCGTATCCAGAGAAATTGTGCTCTCAAAATTTATCGTATCAGTGATAATTCCGTTACCTATTTCTTTTAAATTCTGTGCAGCATCAGATAAATTTTTTTTAGCATTAAAATACATCACTGTAAGCACGTAAGCTAAAATGATGGACAATACAAAGCCTGCGATACCTAATGAATTAATTATACCCCATTTGAATTTCACAATTTCACGAATAAAGATATTATGGTCTAAATGCCAAGTACTACATCTTCTTAGACAAGCTCATCATAAACCGGTGAATATTTATAATCGTTTTTTTGAAAATTAACATATAAATTTTCAATCAGTTCAGATTCTTTTTTGCATTTTTTGCCGAGACGAAATATAAAAAAGATATACACTACACAAATGCCTACAAGGAACATATAATTCATTTTAAAACTACTCCATCCCTCTAATCCCGAAGCAGTGCCATTCACTGTAAGCAGAATTAAATCATTAATCAGTAATATCAGAGACATGAAAAATGGGATCAAAAAGATCCGTTTTCTAAGAAAGTCCAGCCAGGCGTTATTTCTTTTTGATCCGCCAGGCACAATAAAATTTTCATTCATTGAAAGAAAATCAAAATGATATTTTCGACGAACAAAATTTATTGCATCCAATGCTTTTGCCCGATCCTTTTGTTGAACAAGAAAATCTTCAAAAAATTTCTCATCGGCATTTTCTGGATATCTTTTTGAGATCGACTTTAATGCAATTTTGAGATTACTTACTTTTCGCATTAACGTAAAATCGAGTATCAGCAAAAGGACTATGAAAGAAAAGCCGGCAAAAATTCCCAGATCATTTACATCAAAAGCATTGCTTAATATCGGGATGCGAACAGTTTGAATATTTTGTATAGCACTGCTTCTGAAAAGCGCCAGGTAATCCTGGTACAGTTCTATTTGATGTTTTATTTTAGATGTATCAGAAATACCCGCAAGACTGTTTGTATGATTTTCAGTTAGTAATTTAAGTTTTAGTTGGTATATCGAGTCTTCCAGGTCATTTATTCGCCCTGTTGACCAATTTTTTGGATGAGTGTTCCAAAACTCAGCAAAAGAGAGTGTAGCAACAATAACAATAATATACCACACACTTCGGATACTACCGGAAGTAGAATTTGAGACCTCACATATTTTCTGAATTGAATTATCAATACGTAAATCTAAACCTGCTATATCCTGATTACCGTTTGCCTCCTTATCCCCATTAATTATATCAGTTTTAAAATTTAGATTCATACAATATGATTAAGAGATGTGCAATAGTAATATACGGTATAACTATAATTATTTCAAAAGAATTTCCGAATTATAATTGTATCTCAAACGCAGAAAATTTCATACCCGCACTTGCGATCCATGCAATTGCTCTTTCATTTTTCTGAATTAGTTTTTCTGATAAAGCTTGTTTAATTGAGCCTGGAACCGATGCGGTTGCAAGATTTCCGAGTTTTGAGAACGTGGAATAAATTAATGATTGTACCCCGGCACTCATTGATGCATCTTTAATTATTTTAACAGATACTGAATGTGGAAAGATGATCTTTGGATTATAATTCAACTTATCCATCAAGGTCCGGAGAACAGAAATTGCAGGATCCATTCCGTTTTGTAAAAGAGATGAGCTATTGGCAAAAAAATTCAAATTTGGAAAAGAGCATTTCTCCTGTGGACCGGCAATATATTTTTCAAAATTTTCTAATGAGATCTTACAGAGATCAGCATTTTGAGGATTCTCAATAAATTCGAATTTACAATTGGCAGAAGTATCTTTTTGAAACACGCAGGCCGATGCAGCTTCTCCCAAAGTGAATGAAGCAGACTTCCATCTTAGTTCTTTGTTATCGCAAATGGTAAAATTATCAGGAAGAACCGAGCCTTTATTATCCATGGGAAATTCCGCGTTAATGATCAGTACTGAATTTATTGATGATGAACTTTCGAGTAAAGAATTAGCCACTTGTACTGCAGTAGCCCACCCCATACAGGCATCAACAATATCAAAGCTGCGTACATTATTTAATCCAAGAGCTTTACAAATAAATGAAGCATTTGCCGGTTCTATAAATCCCCTGTCTATACTCGAATAGATCACAAGGTCAATGTCACGGGTGTCTATATTCGCCATCTTTAATGAATTATCGACAGAAGTTTTAATGAGGTCAATCGGCTTTTCTTTTTTTGCCCTCCAGAATCTGCTCTCGATTCCCGTACGACAAAGAAATTTTTTTATCAAAGTTTCTAATTCAGTTAGTTTATGATTATAATGAGCTTCACTATAACATTTAACAAGTTCAACAATATCTTCATTAAAAATTTGCCTGGAAGGTATTTGACAATCGATTCCTGTAAGTCTCATTAAGATTAACTTATTGTTTTTACTTATTTTTCTATAAAAAAGAAATTGCCTGTTATAAAAAATCAGCAGTATAAAGTTTTCATTAGTCTTAGCACTACCGGGACATACTATGAAAGTACAACAACTTTCTAACCTGTTACAATTGCCCTATTAAAAAATGAAAATATCGAAATATATTTTTAACTTATGCAACTAAATTTTAGATGCCAACATACAATCAACATTAGTGTTTCGATGGTTGAAGAAGTTTTGGAACAAAGGCAGGGAAAACGCCATTGATGAAATGCTGCTGCTCTCACTTAAAGAAATGATATATGACTACCATTACTGATGAGTTCATGAAAGAAATGTCTGCCACTACAAAAAATTATACGGCCGTGATTTTAAAAAAGGGACCGGCCTTCAAGATGCCCGACGTTTATCCTGTTGTTTGGGAACATGGCAGAAGGAATTACGCGCTTCGTGCTGATGGCGTACTTGCAATTGTTTGTCCTATTCTGGATGATACGGATATGGCTGGTATCGGGATTTTTAATGCTGATGTCGAGCAAACAAAAAAGATAATGGAGGAAGACCCGGCGGTAAAGGAGGGCATTCTCATTTACGAAGTACATCCCACAAGAAGTTTTCCCGGTGACCATTTGCCAAAATGAGATTACTCATTTTTGTTCTTAGTTTTCATGATTTATTGAGACCTCATCCCGCGTCTATACAAAGGAGTATTTTGGATGCATGTCTTGCCAACTGTTTCAGTTTTCCTGGTGAAGTTTTAAAGGCCTGATTTTTATAAGTACTATAAAATAAATTTCCCTGTACTTATTTACCGCCGTTGTTCCTGAGATCGTTTATACAATTAACATCGAGTGAAGGAATTGTATTATTGGATGTTCCTGTTCCTGAAGTTTGTATTTCGTAATACATGAGGCAATTCCTATTTGTACAATGATGCTCATGTGCCGGATCTTCATGAGGCGTAACCATCGGAGTGCCATGATTTACCAATCCCATTAAATGACCAAATTCGTGCTCCATTACTTCGCTTTCAACTTTTTCTCTCGTGGCCTGTGCTAAACCACCGGAATGTGCCAGGATACTTTTTTCATAAAGAACAATAGAAGTATTGAGATACGCAGTACCCAACACAAGTGGAGAACTATCTTTGGCGTCTGATACCAGGATATAAACACTTATAACATTATCTTTCGTGTAAAGAGACCGGTTTGCTGTTTCGAAATCTGCCACCTGGCGCAATGAAACGGTATCGGCTGCAAATGAAGCCACTTGTTTTTGTGTAATTGTTATTCCACCCGGCTTGTCAAGATAAGTTTCTAAAAAATTGATAAGGTTGTTTACAGACTCGGGAAGCAATTCCATTCCTGGCATGTATTGAATTTCTACTGAAACACTGTTGTATGTATCTGTACTAAGCAAATCATGCGCTGATCTCCCGGTGGAAAGAATGTTCAATGCATTTATTGGCTGATTAGTTGTTGGGGTAGTACTTTCTTTTGTACATTGAACTGTGGTAAAAACAATAAATACGATATAAAATATCCTTTTCATAGAGGCGCTTTAATGATCTACGAAGGAAAATAATGGTAAACGAACTTCAAAAGTTTTTAAAACAGGAAAGATTTGAACACTTCTCATTTTACCAGAAGCTTCAAAGATTTATTTTACTCGTACGATAGTTCACCATTGATAATTTTTGCGGGTTGTGTATAATTATGTTCTTCCGCTTTTCCAATTTCCATAATATGATATACGTTCCATCCTTTTAATTTTAAGAAATCAGAAACCAAAGAACGGTGACATCTCCACCACACTGCTTCAGAACACATATATGCGGTTCTTTTCATAGCAGCAATCTCCTCCAGTTGTTCAATACCATTTTTAAAACTATCCGTTTGCATGTAATCTGCAAAACCACGAAAGGCTGCATTGCGCCATCCTGTATTTATTGAATCTGCTTTTACGGGTCTCCTCCCTCCAAGGTCTTTCAAATGCATATACTTAATACCATTTGCAGGCAGAGAAATTTCCAAAGCTTCTTTATTGAAATGCGGATATCTTCTTGAACCGGGGAAGCTTCTGATATCAGTTACCACTTCAATTTGAAAGGATTGAAGCATTGCAATAAAATGATTGGTTGTTCTTGTTGAATGACCTATTGTCCAGATATTTTTTTGTGTACTTTCTGTCATGCAGGTAATAATATTAAACAAACTTGAAGCAAAAATGGAGCCTGCTAACAAATTTTTATTAGCAAGGAGATTAAGAACGAAGAAATTAATCAGTTTCTTTAAACTTCTTGCTGTAAAGGCCATTCAGAAGGATCATGGCGGTTTCGCATAGATAATGAAATAACTAATTTTTGATATTCCCAGCATTCCAGGTAGTTAATAAATATCAGCTGGAAAAAACTTTGTTGAGATAATATTTGTTATTAATAGAAGATGGATTTTTATTTGGTTCGATATTTTGCTCCTTTGCGAACGCCTTCACAAGATTTAAAAATATGTATCTTGTGTTGCAAACCAATGCAGCAGACTTTTGAGTAAACCTTACATCAGTTAAGTTTTATTAAAAAGGTATGAAACTCACCGCAAAAAAAATTTTCTTCAAAGTTTTAAAAATAGGAGGCATTACTATTCTCAGCCTTTTAGCGCTGATGTTTTTATTGCCAATACTTTTCCCCGATTTTGTAGCCAAAAAAATTAAAGTATGGGCAAATGAAGTGATTGTTACTGATCTCAACTTTTCAAAAGCACGGTTATCTTTCTTTAACCATTTTCCCTCGCTTACACTCACTTTATACGATGTTTCTATAAAGGGTTCCGCACCGTTTGAAAAAGACACATTGATAAAAGCCAGTGAAATTTCGCTTGGCGTAGCACTGAATACTATTTTTTCAGAAAAAATACGTATAGATGAAATCTATCTTACTGATGGGAACATCAATATTAAAGTAGATAAGAACGGGAAACCTAACTATAATGTTTATAGAACAGACCCGGCGAAAACAAGTACCACAGCAGACAGCACCGGAACACAATTAAAGATCGAACTCATTCAAATCGAGCACAGTGATATTGTGTACGATGATCATTCCGTCCCAATGCTTATCACAGCAGATGAATTGAACTATTCCGGCAAAGGCGATTTAAGCAAATCGATTTTTGACCTCTATTCTGATGTGGAAGTTGATTCCTTCGATCTTGATTATGACGGTATGCATTACATTGGTTCAAAACGTTTGGAGGCTCAACTCATCACAAAAATCAATACCAACTCTCTTGCATTCATGTTTGAGAAAAA
>DATBFI010000055.1:0-8747 GCA_036558585.1 Chitinophagaceae bacterium | reverse complement strand
AGGCCGGCAATGATTCGAAGGTGGTCGGGCTGGTCTATATTGATGCATTAATTCCTAACGATGGCCAATCCGTAGTTGATGTGATACAGCCATATCCCTCATCCCCGGGTAATACAGAGTTTCAGCAGGATGCTTCAGGATTTCTAACTTTGTCGTTTAAAGGGATCGATTCCTATTTTGCACAGGACCTGAAACCAGAAGAGAGAAAAATACTTTATGCCACACAAACTCCATGGGCCGCAAAAGGCACTCTTACCAAAATTTCCAAAGCAGCTTGGAAGAATAAACCATCATGGTGCATCATCGGTTTGAATGATGAAACAATTCCTCCTGTGTTGACCAGAGCTGAAGCAAAAATGATCAATGCAACTACGCTTGAGTTGGAATCAAGTCATGTTCCGATGTTATCTCAACCAGACAAAGTAGCTGAATTCATCATAAATGCAGCAAAGACATTGTAATTCGTAATCATAGGTCAAATTAAAACGCATGGCTATTCCGCTATGTAATGTTTTAGACTGTTTGAAACCTGAGCAAGGACTTCAACGAAACTCAAATCGTCCCCAATGCTGGCACGAGTATGCGATATAGACAATATGCGTGGCGTACTCGTGCCCTTGCAAACCGAAATCATAAATGAAAGATACAAGTGCCCTTTGCTTCAAGTCAACGCTGCATACCTTGCGCCAGAATTGGGGAGCATTTGGAATAACGGAAACGTGTAAATATTGCTTTATTGCCTAACGATGATTATTGCAATAAAATTTTTCTTCCTTCCCTTGCTGATTTTCGCGCAGCGTCTAATATGCGTACAACAATAAGATTTCTCTCCAGGGAAAGCATTTCATTATTATCGGCCGCTCCATTCTTTAATACTGCCGTTAAATATTCCACATCATCTTTATATTCCGGTGTTGAAATTGTTTCGTCCCGGCTTGTTGAATCTTTTTTTACCTGCAACTGCGGAGTATTAAACTGCGACGCCTGAAGATAACCATCACTGCCTGAAACTTCAACATCCATAATTGTGTAGGGCCAGTCCCACGACGCTTCAACTATGCCGGTAGCACCCTCATATTCCAGGATAATTGTAGCGGCATCATCTGCTTTGGGGTACATAGTTGGTTTCAGATGCCTTGTTGTTGCATATACTGATGCGGGTAATTTTCCATGCATGAGCTCTGTCATGATAGCTGCGCCATAGCAACCAAAATCAACCAGGGCACCGCCCCCGTTTTTTGTTGAATCTGTAAGCCAGTTTAAAAATGCTTTGCTGCATCCAACTTCTATTGGTCCGCGGTGACCGCCTCTCATTACCATTTTATTTATCGTACCTGCCTCGTTTGATCTTTTCAAAAGCTCATTAAAACTGCTGTACCATATTGAGGGAAAATTGGTGTACACCTTCGTATTAAATTTTTCTGATAAGGTTTTTATTCTTGCTGCATCTTCATTGGTAAAAGCAAGTGGCTTTTCAATCATTACAGGAATGCGCAGGGGCATACATATTTCAACTACACTCAAGTGCTCTGCCGGTGCTTTATACACCATCACCAGGTCCGGGTGTTTGCTTTGTAAGGCTGTTTTTAAGTCTTTGAAAAAAATTGAATCGGGCAGTTGGTAATCCTTTTTCTTCTTTTCACCTAACTGCAGATCGGGTTCCGCAATACCGATAATTGCTATTTGCCCGGCTTTTTGTTTGTCAAGTATCGCGTTTACATGGTCGTGGCTAAGCCCGGCTAAAACAACTTTTAATTTTTGCTGGGCAGAACAAAAATGATGAACACTTGCGATAAAAATTACCAGCAGGAATAGTTTATATTTCATTTGTATAATTTGTTTTTTTTGAATTCTTGAATTTAGGCATTTTAATACAGCTTCTATTTCTTCACAGATTCGGACAGGAATAATTGATATATCACACAGCTTCTATTTTCTTTTCCGCAATATGAGACAGAAAAGCTTCTATTGACTGTCATAAAGCTTTGTTGTACTTTTTCTCCTTGAAAAAAGTACCAAAAAGTTCAGAAACAATCGATATCCAGCACGATTGTTTCATGCGCCCTGATTAAACTTTTGCACTACTGTGACTTCCGCATTTGAGCCTTGATGAATGATTCGAAGTCTCTAATAAAATTATTGACGCCGTTGTTGGTCGGCCTGACCAACAATATTCTTGCGTTTAATTTCGAATTGAAGAATATAATCTTCTCCATATTTCACTCGTAAGAAAAAAATCTTTGAATTTTTTGTATGTTTGAGAGCAATTTGTGAAAAACAGTTTCCTATGTCAAAAAGAAATTATTTCTCCCTGCTTTTAATTTTCGGGTTTTCGCTCTTCGGTACACAGTTTAGTTTTGCGCAATCGATATTGTCAAAGGGTTCAACAGCACCCATGTTCACAGCAAAAGCCAGCCAGTCGGGCAATGAATTTGATTTTTCATTAAAAAAAGCCCTTGCCAAAGGACCGGTGGTAGTATATTTCTATCCTTCTGCTTACACCGGTGGCTGCGATTTGGAAGCACATACTTTCGCCCAACTCAAGGACACATTTATGGCAGCAGGAGCTACCATTATCGGTGTATCGGCAGATGATATTGAGCGATTGAAGTCGTTCTCATCCAATCCCGAGTACTGTGCGGGAAAATTCCCGGTGGCTTCTGACCCGGATGGTAAAATTGCAGCATCTTATGGACTGAATTTGAAACCTCCACAAGCCGGCGCTAAAGATGTACGCGGCGTGGAGATTACACATGGCTTCATCCCACGCACAACATTTGTTATTGATAAAGATCAAAAAATTGTTGCTGTCTTTTCATCGGAAACCGATCATATAGCACCTGATGAGCATGTAAAAAAATCATTGGCAATTGTGAAGGGACTGTAACAGTCGTAAATGGTAAGTAAAAAAAATTTACCATTCATCACTCATCAACCATCACAGGCAACACTATCTTTCTATAATACCTCATAGTGGACTCCTGATAAAAAATGCTTTTCGCAGAAGGGCTATAAATCAAAATTCCAAATGTGGAATAACGGGGACCATCATTCAGAGCGGGCCTGAACCCAGTGAACCGGTTCAAGATGAAGGTGCAGAAATATTTTAGCGCTATGAGCAATATTGACCTGGAAATTGAAGATGGCAACCCTTATACAGTCCCTGGTAATGCCTTTCCGTTCTCTATTTTTTTTGATAAATATTAAAAGGCAACGATACCCCGGTGATCGTTAATACAATAATGCCATGTGGCGGCACAGTAAAATTCAGTTCCTGTTTAACTTCCTTACCTGATGTTTTTTTAGTCCACACATCATGAATAATATAGCCCTTTGCTGCATCCAAACCTACAGAATCAATGGTAAGGGCAATGCCGGCGGCAGCATCGGAACGGTTTAATAATGCAACAGCAACTTTCCCGCTCATAGTATGTACCAGCGGTCTTGCCCATACTTCCTGTTCACCATAATCCTGCAGCTTTCTTGCCTGGTACACTAACGCGTCCTGGTCTATGGCAATCATTTCTTTGTTGGTAAGAATGGATATGGTCTCTTCCGACATGTGGCTTAAATCATTCCCCGCCAGTAAGGGTGAGGCCATCATACACCACATGGAAAAATGTGTCTTATCTTCTTCATACGTCATGCCGCGGCCAACCTGCAGCATATCCATATCATTCACATGGCCAGGGCCCGCATATTTCCATAGATCAGCATTGAGGTCAATGATGTGCAGGATACTTTTAAAGGTATTGTCAATGTCACCGGATATGCGCCATGAATCAGCAATGTTGCAAACCCATTTGCCCGGAAATTGCCAGCGGCAAACATTATACACTGTGCCAGGGCGGATTTGTTTAATAATGTTTGCGATCATCGTGTAGCGCACCTCTTCGTCAAGCCCCATTGCGTCGCCACCGCACCAGTCGACTTTTATAAAATCATAGTCCCAGTCCCTGAGCATTTGTTGCAGATCGTGGAATTCATGCCCGAACAACCCCATGCCGCTGCCGATCGTATCCTTATCCCACATGGAGGCACAGGTATGTATGCCTGCATCCGAATAAATGCCCGCCTTTAATCCTTTGGAATGAATATAGGCGGCGATGTTTTTCATGCCGCCGGGAAAACGTACGGGGTGTGGTATGATATAGCCTTTGTCATCCCTGCCTCCCCAAAATCCATCATCAATATTGATAAAAGTATAGCCGGCGGCTTTCATGCCCGAGGTAACGAGCGCATCTGCCTGTTGCTTAATAAGCTGTTCGTTAATATCTGTTCTGAAATTATTCCAGCTCGACCATCCCATGACAGGAGTACTTTTCTTTTCATTGGTTTGCGTTTGTGCCCGCATGTTGTTGCCAAAAAAGAGCAACAGCAGGAAGAGGGTAAAATATTTTTTCATAGTTGATAAAGATAACAGCAAATGGCTGATAAAAAGAAAAGCGATAAAGAGTAAACGGAGAACAAGGTTATCACAATTGTTTATTTTTGGTAACGTTATTGTCTTTATTAAATCATTCACATTGTGCACGAAGAGATGTTGCTGTCCTAACTAAAAAATCATCAATCAGGTTTCATGAAAAGACCAGGCTTATTTATAACAATTGCTTTTTGTACTGCGTCGGCTTTATATGCACAGCGGGATTCAGTACACCTTCTCAAGGCTGTAAAGATTGAAGATGTAAAAATCATGGATTCATTCTGGTCGCCCAAACTGAAAATATGGGATACAAAGACAGTGTACGATGTTTTTGATAAACTCGAAGGCAAGTATGAACCAGACAGGCAGGACCTCATCAATGAAAAACAAAAACTTGGTCGCACACGAAATGCAATACTCAATTTTGACCGCGTTGCGCAAGGTCAAAAGAATACGGGTATGCATGATGGCCCGCCATGGTATGATGGTTTGTTATACGAAACAATAAGAGGGGCTTCCGACATGCTTATTGCGTATCCTGATAAAAACCTGGAAGCAAAGATTGATGTTTACATCGATCACATTGCTGCCGCGCAGGCTATTGATAAAGATGGTTACATCGATACCTATACAACACTCATATATAGTGACCGTCGTTTTGGTACAAACGGCGGTGATGATAAATGGCAGCACGATATTTATAATGCGGGTATGCTTGCAGAAGCAGCAGTACATTACTACTACGCAACAGGCAAAACAAAACTGCTTGATGTTGCTGTTAAGATGAGCAATTATATGGCTTCTCAAATTGGTGCTTATCCCAAAATGAATATTATTCCTGGTCATGGCGGTCCTGAAGAAGCATTGCTCAAAATGTATTGGTTGTTTAAAAATGAGCCCGCGCTAAAAAGTAAAATGTCTGTACCTGTTAGTGAACAACAGTTCTATGAACTTGCAAGGTTCTGGATAGAAGCGCGTGGTAATTATGGCAATGCAGATGGTACGCATACACGTAAGAGCGATAGCAGTTATAACCAGGATCACTTGCCCGTATTCGAACAAACAACTATTGAGGGGCATGCAGTTCGTGCAACATTATTAGCAACGGGTGTTACTGCAATGGCTATTGATAATAATGATCCTCGTTACATCACCACTGCCAATAATTATTGGGATAACATGGTGGGCAAAAGAATGTTCATTACAGGTGGTGAAGGCGCTATTGCAAATGGTGAAAGATTTGGCGCCGATTATTTTCTTCCAGAGTCAGCATATCTCGAAACCTGTGCTGCCATTGGCTCTGCATTCTTCTCTCAACGCATGAACCAGTTGCAGGCAGATGGGAAATATATGGATGAGTTTGAACGTGTATTATACAATAATTTTCTCTCGGGAATTTCGCTTAGCGGCGATCATTATTTCTATGAGAACCCGCTTGTAGCAACAGATCATCATCGCTGGACATGGCATGATTGTCCATGTTGCCCGCCAATGATCCTGAAAATGATCGGTGCATTACCCGGATATATTTATGCAACAGACAATAATGCATTGTATGTAAATCTTTTCATCGGCAGCACTGCTCATGTTAGTTTAAATTCAGTAAAGAATATAGAAGTTAAACAGGTTACAGGTTATCCCTGGAAAGGTGCATCGCTTATCACCATTAATCCGCCGTCAGCAAAGAAATTCACAGTGTATATACGCATTCCGGGCTGGGCTCAAGGCAAAGAAAATCCTTATGGCTTGTACATTTCAAACATAAGCAGAGCAGCTTCTATAAAAGTAAATGGTCAGCCGGTGCAAATGAATGTTGTCAATGGTTATGCAAATATCACACGTGAATGGAAGAAAGGAGATATAATAACTTTAACTCTTCCCGTTGAGCCAAGACTTGTTAAACCGTGCGATTCAATTGCCGCTATCAGGGGTAAGCTTGCTATTGCCGCAGGTCCTGTTGTCTATGGTTTTGAAAGCGTCGATAATCCCGGTCTCACCAATTACACAATCAGTAACAACGCAACCATGCAGGTTAGCTACAAACCGGCATTGCTCAATGGTGTCAACGTTATCACAGGCAATGCTGTTGATGCAGAAAACAAATCACAGACATTTACAGCCATTCCGTTTTATTCGATCGGTAACAGGAATACGACATCTCCTTATCAGGTTTGGATAACCAAAAAAAATAATACAATAAGACGAAACAGTTGTAAATATGGGTATCGGCAATGAATGCAGCTATCCCGGCTGCAGCAATACTGAAATTTTGTACTACACAGATGAGACAGAAATTAAATTTAATAACACTTGGTGTTGACAACTTTGAAAAGTCCTTAGAATTTTACGAAAAAGGGCTTGGGTGGAAAAAGTCAGACAAGAGTATGGACGGGTTAGCATTGTTCCCATTAGGTGGAATTACGTTGGCTTTATACCCGCGACAAGAACTTTCGGACGACACAACACTACGATATCAACCGACAGAATTTTCAGGACTGACAATTTCATACAACGCAAGGTCTGAGAAGGAAGTTGACGAAGTTTTAAAACAGGTTGAAAAACTTGGTGCGATAATCATTAAGCCTGCACAAAAAGTTTTCTGGGGCGGTTACAGCGGATATTTTAAAGACTTAGATGGATATTTATTTGAAGTTGCTTTTAACCCCTTTTGGGAGTTAGATGAAAATGACAATTTGAAACTGTAAAGGAAACTGACATGCTTAATATGATGTCATTGATTCTGCGAAACCTGTTCTTTACTCTCATCCATCCCGGGTTAGTCGTTGGATTGGTACCTTACTGGATTTTAGGAGATAAAGTAGTTAAATCATTCACAAAACCTTTATATCTCTACCAGTATTTGGGGATTTTGATATTTATAGTTGGCTTGATTATCCTGTTCGATTGCATTATCCGGTTTCTTTTTCAGGGACGAGGAACACTCTCCCCGATCGACCCTACAAAAAGATTAGTTATTTCAGGGTTGTATAAATACTCCCGTAACCCGATGTATTTAGGCGTTATGATGATACTAATTGGTGAGGCAATCTTTTCCAATCAGGTGGTTTGTGGATATATTTAGTATTGATATTCATTATCTTCAATTTGTTTATTATGTTAGTAGAAGAGCCTCGCCTGCGCAGAGATTTTAGTGAAGATTATCGCCAGTATTGTCAAAAAGTACGAAGATGGATTTAAATATTATATGGAAGTCGGGAGAGAACACCCGAAGCAGATAAAAATGATTGTATACGAAGGCGGCATCTTGTACCGCGTTCAGAGCTTATTTATTTGAATTTAAATGAGAATTTTTTCTGTCTCGATTGAATTTGACAAATATACCGGGAGGCATCGAAGTAACCGTGTCAATTCATTACCGAACAACCATAAAATATTTTTGCACTTTCGCCTGACACTTCTCATACCCGATTTCTTGTTACTCCGACCGTAATGATTTCACAGGATTTGTAATTGCTGCCTTCATAGCCTGAAAACTTATCGTGATAATAGTAATTATTATAGCAATGATCGCTGAAACAACAAACACACCTGCTCCAATGCGTATGCGATAGTTGTATTTTAGTAACCAATGCTGTAAGAAATAAAATGCAACAGGTGATGCTATGATACAACTAATAATAACGAGCACAATAAAATCTTTTGAGAGCAGCAACCACACCTGCGATACTGATGCACCGAGGACTTTCCGGATACCTATCTCCTTTGTGCGTTGCTCTGCCATATATGCTGCAAGGCCAAATAAACCAAGACATGAGATGAAAATGGCAAGCGTCGCAAATAAACCTGCCAGCTTGCCTATCAGCACTTCAAGATCAAACTTGGCAGCATAAGTTTCATCAGCAAAATGATAGAGATAAGGATATGATGGATTGTATTTATTGAATATGGCTGAAAGCTTTGTAATGGCATTATGTGTGTTTACAGCGGGTGATAAACGATACATAATCGTGTTCTCCCATGTGGGCTGATATACAAAAAAAGTTGGCTCTGGAGGAGCAAAGGGAGACATCATCAAAGCATCTTTTACCACTCCTATCACACGCTGCTTACCAGAGGCCCACGTAATATTCTGATTCAATGCTTCTTTAAAACGCAAGCGCTTTACTGCAGCTTCGTTGAGTATAACACTTAGGGAGTCTGCTTTTAGATCGCCTACAAAATTTCTTCCTTCTTTTAACTTCATTCCGAGTGTTTTAAAATAATCAGCGTCTGACACCGCGATGGTCGCCATGCCACCCAGTGTTTCGCCCGGTAGTTTTCCTTGCCAGCCGTCCACATGATTGAACGACCATATTTCAGTCAC
>DATBFI010000054.1:0-9391 GCA_036558585.1 Chitinophagaceae bacterium | reverse complement strand
AAAGCAAAATCTCGAACGTTGTCTGCTTTAAATATCCATGTTTTTGTTGCTTTACTTTTTTGTTTCTCTGCCGCAACAGCTTCATCAAGTGTAACTATTTGCACAGGAGCTTTTGTTTCTGTTAACCGGGATGCCTGCTGCCAGCGCGCAAAATGTTTTGCATCTAATACCTCCTGGTAATTTTGACATTCACCCGTTGCACCTACCACATGATCTGCAGGCACGGTGATTTGTACTTTAAAATTCCCAAATGTTAACGCAAATTCTCCTGTGCCTGTGAATTGATGATTTTGCCAACCCTGGAAATCACTGTACACACAAAGACGCGGATACCATTGGGCCATAGTGAAAAGATAATTGCCATCTTCAGGAAAATATTCGTAACCACCACGCCCTCCCTGTCCCAGGCGATCAGGGATTTTGTAGCTCCATTCAATATTAAAAATGAATTGCTGACCGGGCTTTAATGGCATTGGTAATTCCACGCGCATCATTGTTTTATTGATAGTATATTTCAATGCCTTACCTGTTGCATCAGTAAGCTTTGTTATTTTATCACCATAACCATTGTCTGTTTTTTGCTCATCTAACTTTTCCAGTGATGTAATATTTACATTCGAAGACATTGTTGAGGCATCCTGGTAATTTGCATTATTTACAGTACTGTGTTCGTTTTCATCTAACTGCAACCACAAGTAGGCAAGTAAATCAGGTGATTGGTTGTAATAAGTGATCCTTTCACTCCCTGATAACTTCAGGTTTACTTCATCCAGTGTACATTTAATATCATAATCACATTTTTGCTGCCAATATTTTGGCCCGGGTGCGCCGCTTGCAGTACGATACTCATTTGGCGTTGTAAGAATTGTTCCCAGTTGCTCAAATTTATTGCCATGATTTGAGCCGGGATTGTTCTGAATGTTTTGTGCATGAGTTGTATGAAATACGATCAATGCAGTAATAAAAAAAACTACTCTTCCCATTATTATTTTTATTTGTATAGTTTAATTTTTTTTGTTAAACAGCTTTTGATTTTTTAATGGTCTTCAGTGATGCCTGTACAGATTTATATCGGCATCACGTCCAAACGCCAGTCCGATGAAGTCCTTCTGTCGGGGGCGCTCAGCCGGGCGGCACTTCAACTTTAAGATTAGACCTAGATTTTATTCATCTTTTCAGCTCTTTTCAAGCCTGGCTCACAAAAATTATACAACCTAAAGTTTCAACAAATATCGAACATCCCACCTTTAGCATCATTTAGGCAATCGCTCTACCGCCATTTCCAATGCCAGCGCTGCAATGCCTCCGCTTGCAAAGAGCAAATAAAATTTCCTGTTTATTCTAAAGAAATTTATCAATACAAATGAAATTATAAGAATACATGCAACGATTATTAGCTGGCCAACTTCAAGCCCAAGATTGAATGCCAGCAACTGCACTACAATGCTCTGATCTTTGCCCAGCATGCTTTTTAGCAATGAACTAAAACCAAGTCCATGGATCAATCCAAAGAACAAAGCAAAAAAATAAATAGTTGGATATTTTGTTTTGAATTTAAAATCTTTTACAAGGCAATTGTTGAATGCAGTAATAATGATGGTGACAGCAATGAAAAATTCGGTCCAGTTTCGCGAAATGCTGATTATGTTTAATGTACTCAATGCAAGAGTGATAGAATGGCCAATAGTAAAGGCAGTTACAAGTATGAGCAATTTTTTCCAGTCGCTTATCATATACCGCAGGCAAAGCGCTGTAATAAAGAGAATATGATCCAGGCCATTGAGATCCGTAATATGCTCAATGCCCATTGGAAAGAATATGCTGAAATCACTCATGCACGATACTGTATGACACGACAGGTTTATAACGATGCAAAGTTGCATATATACGTTCAAACCTGTCAGGTTTTTAAAAATCGCAAAAGTAATATTAAGTTGTAATTCATGCTGCAAGGTTTTAACTAAAAAAAGTTAATATGCTTGCAAATTAGCTTCACTTTTGTATGACTAAATCACTGTTAATGGCGATGATCACTTTTAACTGGCTGTTGACTTTATTTCTCGGATTGATTCATCCCTTCTTTGTTTCAATGACTGATATCAATTACAACAGTAAAGAGAAAGAACTGGAGATCAGCGTGCGCATTTTTACAGATGATCTTGAAAACACATTACGTAAATATCACAGTACCGATCTGGATATCCTGCATCCTGCAGATATCAGGCAAATGAATAGTTTTGTAAATGATTACATTCAAAAGCATTTACTATTAAATGTAAACGGATCTTCAGCTCAAATGAGTTTTCTTGGTTACGAAGAACAAAGCGAAAGTATATGGAGTTACTTTGAGGTGAAGAGCATCAATAATGTTCAAAAACTAAACATTACAAATTCACTGCTGCACGATTACAATACCAACCAGGTAAATATGATCCATGTAAAAGCAAATGATAAAGAATACAGCACAAAACTTGATTATCCTGATACTTCAGCATCATTCAGCTTCTAATTTTTCTTTCACTTCATCCGACAACGTAACCAGTAATTTATCAATGCGGTGGCCATCCATATCTACTATTTCAAAATTAAAGCCACGAAATTCCATTTTGTCACCCGTAACGGGAATGCGCTCCATGTGGTGCAGTATAAATCCAGCAAGTGTGTCAAACTCTTCCTGTTCTCCCTCATCCATCCAGTATGTTTTATTGAAATAACTTAAGAAGTCGTAATAAGGGATTTGTGCATCAATCAAATAGCTGCCATCCTCTCTTTTTGTGATCTCGTAGTCTTCTTCGTGAGGTTCCGAAATATCACCTACAATCGCCTCCAGAATATCATTCAATGTAATAATTCCCTGCAATGTACCATATTCATCTACGATGAAAGCATAATGGGTTTTTTGTTGTTTAAATTTTTCGAGCAACTGGTAAGCTGAATTATTTTCGGGAACATAAAATGCCCTTTTCATCACATCTTTTATCAGCGTTTCCTTAGGCATGCTGAAAACATCTTTTAATGAAATTACACCTTTCACGTTGTCCACATTGCCATCACAAACAGGGTATACAGAATGTACCTCGTCATCAGTAAATTTTTTTATATCTTCAATTTTGCTATTCAGATCAAGCCATACAATATCGCTTCTGTGTGTCATTAAAGAAGTGATATTTCTGTCTCCCAGATGAAATACCCTTTCTATTATTTGCTGTTCCGCTTCTTCAATAGTGCCTTGCTCTGTTCCTTCACTGATGATGGCCTTTATTTCTTCTTCAGTAACCTGGCTCTCTTTTGGCCGGATGTTAAACAGTTTTATGATAAGACTACTCGATATTGATAACAACCAAATAAAAGGATAAGTGATATATGTAACAAAACGCATTGGTGCAGCAAGCACTTTGGCGATGGCTTCCGGGTTACTGAGACCAATTCGTTTTGGAACAAGCTCACCGAGAACCAGTGAAAAATAAGTAATGATTATTACAATGATTATTGTTGCAACGCTGCTGCTGTAGGGACGAATGAATTCAAATTGCTTAAGAAAATTTATCAGGTTAGCCCTGATATTTTCCCCTGAAAAAATACCATTAAGAATGCCTATTAATGTGATACCGATTTGTACAGTAGATATGAATTTGTCAGGATGATTAGCCAGTTGCAGTGCTTCTTTTGCTTTTTCATCTCCTTTATTTGCCTGTGCTTCAAGACGTGCTTTCCGTGCAGAGACCAGTGCGATTTCAGCCATTGCAAAAACGCCGTTCAAAATAATCAGGCCGAATATTATAAATATTTCCATAGTAATTCATGCAAAACTAAAGAATATGAAATAAAGCCTTTCGGTATGCGATGTTAGATTTAGAATTTTGGATTTACGTTATAGTTATCATTTACCGTACGACACTGTATTTTCTTTCTGTAATAAGGGCGGTAAACCTATGCGCCTGTTAAATACAGATGCAGTAATCATACCAATGCCACTACCGAGAATGGTGCCGCCAATTATATCAATCGGGTAATGGATGCCTATGTACACCTGGCCATAACAAATGGTGATTGCCCAAACAAAAAAGAGGCAGACCCAATTTTTAAAATAGTGTCGCATAGTATAAAAGACATAGAATGCCGCACCGAAATGATTTGCTGCATGAGATGAGGTGAAGCTTCCATTACCCGGGCAATAACTTAACAGAAGACGCACTTGGTTCATAAGATTCGGATCGTGGCAAGGGCGGGTTCGGTTGATCCAGCTTTTTATAATAGTGCTGCTTACCTGATCGGTTAATGTTGCTGTAAGAATAAAGAATAATATCCATGGCCAAATACGCCATCCAAAGTTTAATACTGCAAACAGGAACAGGAATAAATACAATGGTATCCATGTATTGGAATCGCGATACCATGGGTAAACACTGTCAAGAAACTTGTTTGTCCATTCACTGTTGATCTTTAAAAACAACCATTGATCCCATTGGTTAAGTGCATGCCATATACGTGACCAGAAAGTGTCTGATAAAAACATAACAAATAAATGCCAAGATAATTCAATTATTGTTTGGAGTTCATTTAGTGAGTAGTAATAAAAAACTTTTATAATGATCGGCAATTCACTATATAGAGGAAATAAAAAAATATTACATATAAAAATTAATGAACGATCTTCTTTGCAATAATGATCATTCTCGGAGATTTCCTTACATCATAATGCCCCAGTTTATAATCGCCGAATACTTCCTGCACCTGCATTTGCTGGTAAGCAAGCATTTCAGTAAAATCTCCTAAACTGAACTTGGCAACTTTTTCAGTGGTAAGATGTTTTAGTGAAGTGTCGGATTGTTTTAGTTGTATTTGTTTAAAGAAATGCTCTTCATCATGCCATCGTGTTATGTGAAAGAGTACACTGTCGAGAGGTAACTCCTCACTTTTTACCAGGTGCTCCTCAACATAATGAGTATTCAGGTAGTCGATCACGAATATTCCATGAGGTTTAAGACTTTGCGCAATGGTACGCATGGCGCTGTCGTGTTCACGACGAGTATGGAAATAGCCAAAGCTTGTAAAGAAATTAAAAGCATAGTCAAAATAATTAATGTAAAACGGCAGCCGGATGTCATGCTGAAAAAAATGAAGGTTAGCTGACTCAAATTTTTTTGCTTCATTTATAAAGGGTTCCGAAAGATCGATTCCTGTCACATCAAAACCCATTGCTGCAAGTACTTTGCTGTGACGTCCTTTACCGCAGGCAACATCGAGTATAGCGCTTCCCGTTGGTGGAGAAAGATGTTGAATAAGAATTTTTGCAAAGGTGGCAGCCTCCTGCTCATTACGTTTATAATATAACAAATCGTAATATGGAGAGCTAAACCATTCCCTGAACCATTCTTTTAAAGCCATTTTGTTAAAAATATATTTCAAAATTATTTTTTTTAAAATCTGCATTTCAAAAAAGTTTTATACACACGCTTTACTTCCTTCGGTAAGTAATTTTTTTCGATTATGTTTGCTGTCGGCAAAAATTTGATGCGCGATGGGTTTAATAAAAAGTATATCAGGTATTCGGGGTACAATTGGGGGTAAACCAGGTGAAACGCTAAGCCCATTAGATGTTGTAAAGTTTACGGCAGCTTATGGTACATGGTTATTACAAAATCAACCCGGAAATAAAAAGATCATTGTTGGCAGAGACGGCCGTATAAGTGGTGAAATGATACAGCGCCTTGTTATAAGTACATTAAATGCACTGGGGCTTGATGTAGTTGATCTTGGTCTTAGCACTACACCAACAGTTGAAATGGCTGTGCCTTTCCACAAGGCTGCCGGTGCTGTTATTTTAACAGCGAGTCATAATCCAAAGGAATGGAATGCTTTAAAGCTGCTAAACGGCGATGGAGAATTTATAAGTGCAGCGGACGGTACAAAAATTCTTGACATAGCTGCATCTGATAAATATACTTTTGCCGCTGTTGATAAGATTGGCTCCTGCACCGCAGATAATAATGCTCTGCAGCAGCATATTGATGCTGTTGTAAATTATCCATTGGTTGACGTTGCTGCTATTAAAAAACAAAAATTTAAAATTGTTGTTGATGCAATTAACAGTACAGGCGCTATTGCGGTCCCTGCTTTATTAAGAGCATTGGGAGTAAAAGATATTACGGTACTGAATGAGGAAGTGAATGGCAGGTTTGCACATAATCCTGAACCATTACCCCAACATCTCAATGGCTTGTGTACAGAAGTTAATAAGCAACAGGCGCATCTTGGGATTGCAGTAGATCCCGATGTAGACCGTTTATGTTTTGTTTGTGAAGATGGTTCTTTATTTGGTGAAGAATATACGCTGGTGGCCGTTGCGGATTACGTGTTACAACATCGCAAAGGCAATACGGTGAGCAATATGTCATCAACACGCGCATTGAAAGATATTACTCTCAAAAACGGTGGCGAATATTTTCCAAGTCCTGTTGGTGAAGTAAACGTCGTTCATAAAATGAAAGAAGTAAATGCAGTGATTGGCGGCGAAGGAAATGGTGGTATCATTGTTCCTGATCTGCACTATGGCCGTGATGCGCTTATTGGCATTGCCTTGTTCCTCACTTACCTTGCGCAAAGCAAAAAAAGCACAACACAGTTGCGCCGGCAATATCCCGATTACTTCATCAGTAAAAATAAAATTGAACTCGATAACGGGATTGATGTAAAGAAAATATTTGGGAATATTCAAAAGAAGTATAAAAATTACCCTATCAACACCGAAGATGGTTTAAAGATCGAGTTCGATAACGATTGGGTTCACCTGCGCACCAGTAATACCGAACCTATCATACGCATCTATGCGGAAAGTAATTTTGAAACTACTGCAGGTAATATCGCCAAACGCATCATGCAGGATATAAGGGAGAGCATGTAAACCCTCTATCCCCTAAAGGGGGGAATTAAACCACCAAATTGAATGAATCTCTTGCAAAAGAGATTTTTTTATTTTTGCGCCGACTTTTATTTCTTTAATCATCTTTGTTGTGTCACTCACTTGTACTGCAGTGCATGAGTGAACAAGAAATCAAACTTATCTCTGAAGTGAGCGCTTTAAGCCTCCCTTTAGGGAGGTTTGGAGGGCTTATGGACAGAATATATTTTGATAATGCAGCTACCACACCATTAGAGCCACAGGTACTCGATGCCATGATGCCGTATCTAACTACTCATTTTGGCAATCCGTCTTCTATTTACAGCTATGGCAGGGAGACAAGATTGGCGATCGAGAATGCAAGAAAATCAGTTGCAAAAATTTTGAATGCGCATCCTGCAGAAATATTTTTTACAAGCGGCGGCACTGAAAGCAGCAATACAGCAATCATGGCTTCAGTAAGAGATCTTGAATGCAGACATATAATTACTTCACCTATTGAACATCATGCAACACTCCATACGGTAGAACATTTGCATCATTCGGGAGAGGTTGCACTGAGTTACGTAAAGCTCTTGTCTAACGGGCACCTGGATATCGAACATCTTGAAAAGCTGCTTGCAAAAAGTGAGGATAAATGCCTGGTTACACTGCTGCATGCAAACAATGAAATTGGAAACATGATCGACATAAACCAGGTTGGTGAATTATGTAAATTATACGGAGCGATATTTCATTGTGACACGGTTCAAACGGTTGGTCATTTTCCTTTTGACCTCAGAAAAACGCCTGTACATTTTATAAATGCTGCTGCCCACAAATTCCATGGGCCAAAGGGTATTGGAATGTTGTATGTGAATGAAAATGTAAAGATCAAACCATTTGTGCATGGAGGTGCGCAGGAGCGCAATATGCGTGCGGGAACTGAGAATTTATATGGCATTGTAGGTTTTGCAAAGGCACTGGAACTGGCAACAGAAAATTATGAACAGGACAGCAGCTATATAAATGGACTGAAAATTTATATGATGGAGCAATTGAAGAAGCAAATGACATGTGTTTCTTTCAACGGGGATCCATTGGGAAGAAGTCTATACACTGTGCTGAGCGCAAGCTTTCCCAAGACAGAAAAAAGCGAAATGATCCTGTTCAATCTTGACATCAATAACATTTGCGCAAGCGGTGGAAGCGCATGTACGAGTGGTGCGGATGCAGGCAGCCATGTGATACGCGCCATCAATAATAATCCTAACCAGGTTACGGTTCGCTTTTCATTTAGTAAGTACAATACAAAAGAAGAAGTGGATAGTGTTGTTGAAAAGCTGAAGGAGTTGATATAAGGCTTTACTTTCTTTGCCTTTGATGCAAAGAAAGTAACAAAGAAAAATCAAGGCGCCCCCACAAATGGGCTGTATATCATTTGTGGGTGTCTTTTTTTGTTACTTTTTTGGACAAGCAAAAAAGTAAAGAAAAAAAATTTGTTATTTAAGAGTTTTCAATTGAGGCCCCAAAAAGTACAAGTGAGAAATTGACTTCTGAAAGAAACAGAAGAAAAGAAGAACAGTTAAGTATTTCAACAAACAAAAATTTTACATTAGACACATTTCAAACTCTTTCGATGAAACGTATTGCCATTCTAACACTAACAATATTTATAACAATAAAAATATTTACGCTCTGCGAAGTCTCCGGACTTCGCAGCACTATGCGAAAAGTTTCCGACTTTTTCAATCAACTTTTTCAAAAATTTTTGCCGGCAAGAATTTTTCTTTTCGCACTTATTCTTCTTTCAACAATTCAATCAAAAGCACAATACGATATCTGTATCTACGGCGGCACCTCCGCCGGCGTCATCGCCGCATATACCGCTGCCAAGCTCCATAAAAAAGTAATCCTCATCGAACCCGGCAAACACTTAGGTGGTCTCACTTCCGGAGGGTTGGGTTATACAGATATTGGCAACAAATACGCCATCACGGGTCTTGCAAGAGATTTCTACAGAAGAGTTGGCAAACACTATGGCAAGTTTGAAACATGGATATTTGAACCGCATGTTGCAGAAAAAATTTTTAACGACTACATCAAAGAAGCAAATGTTCCTGTGCTCTTCCAATACCGCATCATCAACGCGACAAAACAAAATAGTTCTATTCAAAACATAACGATAGAAAATGCTGCATCGCCATCCTTATCAACCAACAAAACTATCTCTGCAAAAATGTTTATCGATTGCAGTTACGAAGGTGACCTCATGGCAAAAGCCGGTGTGAGTTATACATTGGGGCGTGAAGACAACAGCATATACAACGAAACATGGAACGGCTATCAATTGCAGGATCATCATCAATTTCCTGATGGCATCGATCCTTATAAAATTCCCGGCGACAGCACCAGCGGATTACTCTGGGGCATCAGCAACAACAAACCTTTGCCAACAGGAACAGGAAACCAAATGGTGCAGGCATATAATTTTCGTCTTTGTCTCACCGA
>DATBFI010000053.1:0-17370 GCA_036558585.1 Chitinophagaceae bacterium | reverse complement strand
ATCTGATGAAATATTTGAATTGAAATTTCTTCCTTCAATCAATTGCATGCCCATCACTTTTAAATAATCGTTGTCTATAAAAAATTCAAAAACATCTTTATGCTTGCCATTATATTCAAAGCCTGATTTACTCCAGCCTTCACCTTCTCCCAATCCTAAATCTGCACCTGCTACTCCCACAATATTTGTATTGTGTGCAAGTGCTTGTTTAAATAACGGATATATTTTTTTTGTATCAATATCTGCGGCGTCAATCATTACCACATTGTCTTTATTAAAGCCGGGATTTTTGCTGCTCATGTATTTTGTTTGCTGCAAAATGATTATGGTTGAAATAACTAAACCAATTGATAAAGCAAATTGAAGCGTAATAAGTGATCTTGTAAACAGGTTAGAGCCGCCCACATGAATTTTTCTTTTTAAAACTTCTACCGGCTTAAACCCTGAAAGTATAAGTGCGGGATAGCTGCCGGCAAGCAAACCAACAATCAGTATTAAACCGATCAGCATCCATATTATCTTCGGGTATAATGCGAATGAAAATATTAATTGTCTTCCCGACAATTGATTGAAGTAAGGCAGTAAAAATCTTGCAATAGCCAAACCAAGCAACGCAGAAAAAACAGAAAGCAAAATCGCCTCAGATAAAAACTGGAATATGAGTTGTCTTCTTTCTCCGCCTATAACTTTTCTTACGCCTACTTCTTTTGCCCTGCCTGCAAACCTGCCAATAGCAAGTGTTGTAAAATTGATGCACGCAATCAATAACAAGCCTGCAGCGATGCTTAACAGTATCCAGATTGTTTTTGGTTGAACGCTTTCAACAGTAACACCTCCAAGTTTTGCATCAGTGTGCACAGCACGCAAAGACTGCAGACCATATGTAGCTATTGGCCTGGAATGGTTCCATTTAAATCCGGCTTTTGCCATTTCCTGTTCTTCATCAGGATAATATTTTCTACGAAACGCTGCAAGTTTTTTTACATCCCCCGGTAAGCCACTGCCGCTTTTTAACTGTACAAACGTTTGCAGGAAAGAACGGTACCATTCGTTGACAGATCCCTGCCCGTATTTTGTTGTTTCGAAATAATGAAAGTTGCAAACTGCATCGTAGCTGATGGAAGAATTTGACGGCACCCCTTCAGTAACCGCACTTACCGTAAATGGTTGAAACGCATCTTCTGTCTTTATTTCAATTGTTCTGCCGATTACGTTATCAGTACCAAATAATTCTTTGGCTTTTGATTGTGTTAGCACAATGCTTTGCAGATTTTCAAAAGCCTTTTGGGGTGTGCCATAAATAAATTTGAAACTGAAAACGGTAAATAGTTCCGGGTCTGCATAAGAAACTTTTACGCGCCGCACATCGTTGTCACTTATTCGAACAAAACTTTCGCCCCAGCTATCACGAAGACGAATATAATTTTCAACATCAGGAAAATCACGTTTTAAGGCAGGTCCTAAAGGCATGGGATGATATGTTGAATAGTCATCTCCTTCTCCGCCGCGTCCCTGAAACTGCGCATACACACGATAAATATTCGATGCATTTTTATTAAAGCTGTCAAAGCTTAATTCATTCACTGCATAAAAAAGAAATAGTATAAAACATGCAATGCCCAGCGATAAACCGATAATGTTTATAAAGGCGGGCACCTTTTGTTTTTTCATGCTGCGCAATGCAACTTTAAAATAGTGTTTAAGCATAAAATTTTATTTAAGCTAATAGCTGTTGGTAATTTTTATTCTGTTCTTAAACTTTTCACCGGGTTTGCAATCGCTGCTTTTATTGTTTGCACACAAATCAGCAATGCAGTTATCAACCCCAAACACACAATTGAAATAATAAATGGTGTTGCCGTTATATTAATTCTGTAAGCATAATTCTGCAGCCAGTTGTGCATGATGATGTATGCCAACGGGCATGCGACTAATCCGCCAATCAAAATCACAATTAAAAATTCTTTTATAAATAATGTAATGATGGCTGCAACAGATGAACCTAAAACTTTTCTTATCCCAATTTCTTTTGTGCGTTTTTGAATGCTTAATGAAATCAATCCAACAACACCTAACAAAACAATGATTAATGCAAGTACTGTTGCGGTATAAGATGCTTTCTTTAATTGTATTTCTGACTTGTAAAGATTTGCAAGTGTTTCATCTATGAATTTGTATTCGAATGGAGCACCGGGCATTAATATTCGCCATTGCTTTTGTATGGCTTCAACAGATGCAGAAAGATTTCCCGATTTTAACTTGAATGAGAGATAACGAAATATGGTTGCAAACTGTACATTGAAAAAAATAACCGGCGTAATCTTTTGCTGCATTGAGCTAAAATGAAAATCATTTGTTACACCTTTAATTGTATATATGGTCGGGTCGCCGGAAATACGCATTTGCTTTCCAATTGCGTCTGCAGCATTTTTAAACCAGAGGGCATTTGCAGCAGTTTCATTTAAAATAACTTTTCCTGAATCAAGCGCATGACCTTCAAAAAAAGAACCTGCTTTTAAAGCAATTTTATAAACGCTTAAATAATTTTCATCGGTGGTTAAAGCATTTGCAGTTATGGCTTGCGTTGAATCTGCACCAAACCTGTACAATTGCGCACTGCCGCTGTTATTGCCATCAGGCACTTCGTACGAAAGCGATACATTGCTCACTTGCGGCATAGTTGCAAGCGTATTGCGTATGCTTTCCATTTTGGTAACACCTTGCTGCGACCAATCTCTTGGCACCTGCGCAGACAATACGTACTCTTTATCATAACCTAAATTACCTGTAAGAAAAAGATTGATTTGTTTTGATATTATGATGGCGCCAACAAACGCAACTGTTGCAGTAACAAACTGAAACGCTATCAAAGATTTTCGCAGCAGCACATTATCTTTTATTGTTGATAATTTTCCTTTAAGCGATTCAACAGATTTTAATGATGATAAAACAAACGCAGGATACATGCCTGCAATAAGTCCAATCAATACAATAAATAAAACAGGAAACACAATGAAGTAAAGCGGAAATGCAGTAAGTGATGGAACTTCATCAATCAAAATTGAATTGAATACATTTCGTGTGAAAGCATATATAACAAATGCAAATGCTGTTGCGAAAAACACAATAATGATAGATTCAATTAAAAACTGAAAAATGAGTTGCCGCTTCAATCCGCCCAAAACTTTTCTTATACCAATTTCACGCATTCTTGCAGCAGAACGGCTAACAGACATATTGATGAAATTGATGATTGCCATTATTAAAATAAACAGCGCAATGGCTGATAAAGCATACATCATTTTTTTTACAAGACCATTGTTTGCCGTTAAATACAAATCTTTTAATGCAACAAGTTGTGGTTTAAGGTCGGCGGCAATTTGTGGTGGTGCATTTTGCTTTATCAAATAAACAATTGGTTTCTCCAAATCTTTTGGTGAAACGCCTTTTTTCAGTTCGATATAATTTGCAATAAAAGCATTTTGCCAGTTCATGTTGCGGCCAAAAAAATCAAGGTTGTCAACTGATACATAAAAGTTGCCGGGATAAGCACTAATAAGATTTGTTACAGAATTTTTAGGCAGCACATTTAACACACCTGTAATTAAAAAATCATGCTTTGAACCTGAAAAACTTTCAATGGTTATCGTTTGCCCAACCACATCAGTTTTACCAAAATATTTTAATGCTTTGTCTTTTGTAATAACAACGCTAAACGGATTTTTCAATGCAGTTGCAGCATTGCCATGCATCAGTGTAAAGCCAAACATATTCAGCAGCGTGCTATCACCAACCTGCAAGTTTTCGCGAAAGCTTTTATCACCTTTCGATATGTTGGAAGTAATGCCATCGTAGCGATAATAATTTGCTACAAGGTCAGGATAACGTTCTTTAAGTTCCTTCGCCAACGGACCAAGTGTAGCCAACGGAAAACCTTCATTCGGGTCTTTCCAGTTGCTTTCGATTATGTATTGCTGATTTGCATTTTTTAAATTTCTATTTACCTTCAATTCGCCCCATATATAAACTGCAATTAACAATGTAAATGCAATGCCAACAGATAAACCAAATATGTTTATTGCAGAATAGAATCTGTTTTTAACAATGTTGCGCCATGCTATTTTGAAATAATTTTTAAACATATTTTTTGTCTGATTTAATGGCGATGGCTTATAATTTATTCCGTTCTCAAACCTGCGTGCCGGCAGGCTCTTCACAAGTACCTTCACTCTGTGCGTAATGATTTCACCGGGTTTGCTCTTGCTGCTTTTATTGCCTGGAAGCTTATCGTTGCGAGTGCAATAACTATTGCAACAAGTCCCCCCGCAAGAAATATCAACCAACTCACATCAATACGATAAGCATAATTCTGCAACCACCGGTGCATGTAATACCATGCAATGGGTGTGGCAATCGCAAAGGCGATTACAATGAGCAGGATAAATTCTTTTGAAAACAAGTAAACGATATTGCCTCCAGTAGCACCAAGTACTTTACGGATACCAACTTCTTTAATGCGTTGCACTGCCATGAATGAGGCTAAACCATACAGTCCAAGACAGCTCAGGAAAATTGCGATTGCTGCAAAAATTTTATACAACTGTGATAACTGGTTTTCCTGTTCATAAAAACTTGCAATCTTATCATCAAGAAAGCTGTATTCATAAACATAATCGGGGAATGTTTGCTGCCATATTTTTTTAATCTCCTGCATGGTTGAAGCAATATTTGTCGTTGCAAGTTTTATTGAAGCCTGGCGGTACATCGTGGCGTTTGTGGCAATAATCAATGGTGCAACGCTCTGGCGTAAAGACCTGTCATTAAAATCTTTTACTACACCAACAACCGGACATTTTATTATATCACCCCATATACTTACTTCTTTGTTCAATATATCTTCGGGTTTAAGTCCTAAACTTTTTACAAACGATTCATTCACCAAAAATTCTCTTGTCATATCGGAAGGTTGCAAATTTCTTCCCGCTGCCAGTTGTAATTTATAAGCCGGCACATATTCTTCGTCAGCGAATTTCACGATAGCCTGGAAATCTTCATCTTTTATTGCATGGTTAAATTTGAGTGTGGTAAACTTGTTATTATCATCTTCAACCGGGGTGTTGGAACTAAAGCTTACTGCCTGCACGCCGTTTACTTGCGATAACTGTTGCCTTAAATAATCCCTCAACCTGTCGCCGGTACTATCCGGGCGGAAAGGAACATTTACAATTGCATCTTTATCGAATCCCAACGGCTGATTCATAAAATAATCCATCTGCTTCACAATGATGAGTGTTCCGATAATGAGCGCCTGTGCAATGATGAATTGGAACACTACCAACCCTCTCCTTAATGAAATTCCCTTTGCTGTATTTGCTGTGAGTTTACTCTTTAAAGCATTCACCGGATTGAAGCGTGATAAAACAATAGAAGGATAAAAACCGGCAAGTGCTGTTACAACAATTGTTACAGCTAAAAGAAATAAAATAATTGCAGGATTGTTTAGTATATTGAATGAAAGCGAAAGCTCTAAAAGTTTGTTTACATAAGGCAATGCAAGAATTGTAATAACTGCTGCAAGCAGCACCGCACTTGTAACTATCAAAAATGTTTCAACGATGAATTGGATTTGCAATTGAGATTTATTACTCCCCAAAACTTTTCTTACACCAACTTCCTTTGCCCGATTAACAGCTTGTGCAGTGGAGAGGTTGATAAAGTTTACACAGGCAATTAACAGGATAAATCCTGCAATCAACCACAATACATTGAGCAGTTCATGACTGATTGTTTTGTTGCTGTAATTACCAACTTGCGCATCATAGTGTACAGCACTTAATGGTTGTATAATTTGACTATTCTTAATGTCTGCGGGAAGCACCTTTCCTGAATATGCTCTTAGCTGTTGATTAAAATTGTCAACCGAAATATTCGGCGGCAATAAAACATAACAACCAAAATCAGTTGCTGATTGATTCCACTCGGGTTGTGCAAACCCGTATTGCTTATCACCGGTAAAATCTGTTCCCCAGGCAACAACCAGTTTTAGCTGAAAGTCTGTATTTGCCGGTATGGCTGCGAGTATGCCTGAAACTTTCAGCGCTACCGGCGGAGACTGAAACAATGCTGCGCCCATGCTATATGTTGCTGTTTGTTTAATGGTTTTTCCCATTGCTGTTTTCCAGTCGCCAAAATAGGTTTCTGCAATTTCTTTTGTCAGCAATACATTGTTCGGATCTTTTAATGATTCATACGAACCTGCGAGCAACGGAAAATCAAACATCTTAAAGAATGAAGGGCTTGTATAAAATACACCGCTGGGCTCTTTAAAATTCTTTACAAGAGTTCCGTTAGCATCAAGCACCTGCAGTTCATCATTGTGGCTTGCATAAACAGGAGCAACTTGTTCTAATTGAGGAAACTCCGCTTTCAATCCTTCAGGCATTGGAAACGGAACGTTTTTCGCATAGGAAATAGTTCCTGCGTCTGCATGATGAGTTTCAGTCAACACACGATAGATTCGGTCTTTCTTTGAATGAAATTCATCGAAGCTTGTTTGATATTGAATGATCATAAAGATCATCATACAAACGGCAATACCAACAGCCAAACCGGCGATGTTGATAATAGTGTAATTCCTGTTGCGGGTTAGACTTCTGAATGCGGTTTTAAAATAATTTTTGAACATTGTCTGAACCTGGATTGTATGATTAAATTGTTTTGTTGATTTATTGTTTTCTGAATCACGTTAATCTTATAATCCGATTAATCATGGTTCAGACGTTCTTCATTCCATTCTTAAACTCTCTTGACAGCCGAAGCTCATTCAGAGCGAAGGCTGTGCACCGGGTTGGCTATCGCTGCTTTAATAGTTTGCGCACTCATTGTAAGCATAGCAAGCAGCAACACTAATATTGTTGTAAGCAAAAACACTGTCCAGTCAATCTGAATGTGATAAGCAAAGTCTTGCAGCCATTTATTTATAGCATACCACGCTAATGGCGTAGCAATAAGTGAAGCAATAATTACGGGCATCACAAATTCTTTCAGTAATACTTTTGTAATACTGAATACAGATGCACCTAATACTTTGCGAATACCGATTTCTTTTATGCGCTGCTGAATGGAATACAGAGATAAGCCTAACACACCTAAACATGCAATGACAATAGCAAGAAAAGAAAAGTAGGAAAACAAAGTGCCTAATGTTTGCTCACTCTTATATTGATTGTTCAATGCATCGTCCAAAAAGCTATATTCAAAAGATTGCTTTGCATAAAATTGATTGAATTGATTGCGAATAGTTCCCAGTACGTCTTCAGCTTTGTTTTGGTTAAAGCGTACATATAAATATTGAAAACGATTCGGCAAATAATGCATCACTAATGGTTGCACAGCTGTTTTTAAAGGCGTGATATTAAAATCTTTTACTACACCAATTACTTTCCCGCTTTTTAAAACAGCATCCGGTATCACCCATTGAATAGTTTTACCGATAGCCTGTTCAGCACTTGCCCATCCTAATTTTTTTGCAGCTTCTTCATTAATAATAAAACTTTGAAATTTATCTGTTGGCATATCCTTACTAAAATCTCTTCCGGCCACTATTTGCATTTTCATGGCGGAAGCAAAATCCAGGTCAGTAAAAAGCATTTGCATGGAGATTGCTTTGCTTAAATCTGCACTGCCATCGTTTACCTGGTTAACGGGTACCTGTTCGCCCGGTATAGTTGATGATGCGCCGACAGACTTAATATCCTTATCACTCAACAATACATTTTTGAAAGAAGCAAACTGCGTTGAATCTATATTTCTTGGCACGGTTAGTATCACTACATTTTCTTTATCAAAACCCAATTCTTTATTCTTTAAAAAATCAAGCTGATTGCTTACAAGAATAGTGCTTGCAATAAGCGCTATGGAAACAGCAAACTGAAGTGTAACTAAAATTTTTCTGAAAGAAACACCTTTACTGTTTCTTATAAATTTTCCTTTCAGGACTTCAACAGGTTTAAATGCAGTAAGCACAACAGCGGGATATAGGCCTGCCACTAAACCCACACCTGTTACCAGCGACACAAGTAATAAGTATAATGAATAATTGTTGGAAAAGTCAAGCGTTAGTTGCCTTGATGATAGCTGGTTAAATAATGGAAGAACAAGCCACGCCAGTGCTATGGCAATCAGCAAAGCAATCAATGCAAACAAAGTAGTTTCAATTAAAAACTGTGAAAGCAGTTGTTTTTTATCTGCACCCACTACTTTACGCAAGCCTACTTCTTTAGCTCTTGTTAGTGAACGTGCTGTAGTAAGATTAGTAAAATTAAAACAGGCTATCAGCAAAATAAATAATGCTACGCCGGCAAATACATATATAAAAGTTATGTTGCCATTAATGCCAATTTCGCCAACAAGATTTGAATGTAAATGAATATCGGTAAGCGGCTGCAGGTGAATAACATTTTTACCATCTGCCCGGGGATTATTGATGATGTATTTATCAACAAAGCCTGTAAATTTTTTTTCAAGCGATGCAACCGACGCGTTATTGTTTAAAAGCAAATAGCTCTGGCACATGTGTGACGACCAAAGGCTGCTTAAATCTCCAAATACCCGTAAGGACACAATGGAATTAAAATTAAAATGAGAAGCGGAAGGAATATCTTTTGCAATAGCAGCAACCTCTACAGTAAAGCTTCTGCCAAAAGAATTTATTTCAAGCGTTTTACCAATAGGGTTCGCACTGCCAAAATATTTC
Source organism: Chitinophagaceae bacterium (assembly GCA_036558585.1). Taxonomy (GTDB): domain Bacteria; phylum Bacteroidota; class Bacteroidia; order Chitinophagales; family Chitinophagaceae; genus DATBFI01. Next base: position 8,615 of record DATBFI010000053.1, on the reverse strand, counting down.
TTTGCTGTTTCATTTGTAAGAACAATGCTGTTAGGTTTTTGCAGAGCTGTACGAATATCGCCTCTTTCTAAACGAACTGTAAATACATTAAAGAATGTTGAATCGGCATATAACATTTTCGTTTCATAAAAATGTTGCTCACCGGGCGCACCAACCGAAACTTTCTTATCCTGCAGCAATCTTACATACTCTTTGATTTCCGGGTAATCTTTTTTCATCAAAGGAGCCCATGGTGGTGGCGTTACAGCAAGTGCCGCCTCGCCATTTGTGCTTTGCGTAACAGAAGTAATACGATAAATATTTTTCGCCTGCGTATTAAACTTATCGTAACTCAGTTCATACTGAATAAATAAAAAGATAAGTATGCAGCACGCCAGACCTGCGGCAAGTCCGAAAATATTTATGAAAGAAAAAATTTTATTCTTCCATAAATTTCGGAATGCGGTTTTAAAATAATTTTTTAGCACGATTTATTTGATTTAAATGAGCTATCTGATTTTTTTATTCACCATTCACCACTGACTATTCACGATATCATTCCGTTCTTAAACTTTTTACCGGGTTCGCTATTGCTGCTTTTATTGCCTGGAAGCTGATGGTGATAACCGTAATTATTAAGGCGACAAGTGCGCTAAATATAAAAACGCCTGCGCCAATGTTAATGCGGTAATCATAGTTCATCAGCCAATTATGTAAAAAATAGAATGAAACAGGGGCCGCAATCAAACAGCTTATTAAAACAAGTAATATAAAATCTTTTGACAGTAACAGCCAAACCTGTTGAACAGATGCACCCAATACTTTGCGTATGCCTATTTCTTTTTTTCGCTGCTCTGCTACATAAGCCGCAAGACCAAATAACCCAAGACATGAAATGAAAATAGCAAGCGCTGCAAACAAACCCGCAAGCTTGCCAATTAATATCTCCAGCGAAAACTTTGCTGCATAATCAGTATCTGCAAACGTATAATTGTAAGGAAAAGCAGGATTGTATTTGTTGAAGATAGCAGTGAGTTGTTGAATCGCATCCTGTGTTTTGATATCGGGTGATAAACGATACATCAAAACACCCTGGGGATCCGGAAAACAGTAAAACATGGTAGGATCAGCAGCCGTGAATGGTGAAAGCATCAATGCATCTTTAACCACACCCACAATTGTATATTGCTTGCCATCCCAGGTTATTTTTTGATTAAGAGGATTTTTGATTCTCAGTCTTTTAATCGCAGCTTCATTAAATATTACGCTTGTACTATCATAACTATTGGCAAAATTTCTCCCTTCACTTATACTCATGCCAACAGTTTTAAAATAATCTTCAGAAACAAAAATGCATCCCATCTCAACTGTTTCACCAGGATGCTTTCCGGGAAACTGATCAACATCCGTATGCCACCAGATATTTGTCGCAGGACTTGTAGCAGTTGTAACAGATGACGCAATTCCTTTTTCAATCAATTCATTTTTTAACGGAATAAAATTTTTATTGAGTTCATCGTTCATATCAGTTGACATAAGCCGTTCTATGTTATAACCTGTTGGCCTGTCCTTCACATACTGTATTTGCTGATAAACAATTGCAGTGCTGATGATTAAAGCAACAGAACAGGTGAACTGCAGTGTTACCAGTATTTTTCTTGAAAATGAAGCTTCCCTGCCGGATTGCATAGTTCCCTTCAAAACTTTTACCGCGTTGAATGATGAAAGATAAAAAGCAGGTCTGCTCCCGGCAACCAAAGAAGTAACCACAATACAGCCAATCATTAATAACCAGAAGTAACCATTGGAATAAGGAATGCTTATATAACTGCTGGTAAGCGTATTGAAACCCGGTAATGCAAGTTGAACAAACAACAATGAAATGATAAAAGCAATTGCCGTAAGCAGAAATGCTTCTGAAAGAAATTGTATGATCAAATCTTTTCTTTGAGAACCGATTGCTTTTCTTACACCCACTTCCCGTGCTCTTTTTTCTGAACGTGCTGTTGTAAGATTAATGAAGTTGATACAAGCAATCAACAATACAAAAGCGCCTATTATTGTAAACATTTTTACATATTGAAAAAAACCTGCTGTATCCTGACCGTTTACATAATTAGAGTACAAATGCCAGCGTTCGATCGGCTGCAATGTAACATAGGAGTTCATAGCATTAATATTGCCCGTTTCGGTGTGTTCTATGTTCCTGATCTTTGGAGCCGCATGTGCATACGCAACACCAGGCTTTAGCTTTACGAATATCTGGCGGTTATTTTGGGAGAAACTGCTTAATCCTTCTGCCTTTGCTGTGGGATTGGTTTGGTAGATATATGTTGATGGCACTACATAATTGAAAGACAAAGAAGAATTATTTGGAACATCTCTTATTATACCTGTCACCTTGAGATTATTCGCATTATCAAAGCGAACGGTTTTATTCATTGCATCTTCGTTACCAAAAAGTGCTTTCGCAGTAGATTGGGTCAATACAATAGAATAGGCATCTTTAAACGCGGCGTTAGCGTTGCCTTTGATAAAAGGGAATTGAAATATTTTTAGAAAATCAGTACCTGCGATAGCACCGTTGAGATATAGCTTTTTATCACCGACATTTAATCCATGACTTCCCATCCAGTCGCTTTCCGCTACGTATTGTATTTCGGGAATTTGAGTACGCAATGCGTCTGCCAATTTTAAAGAAGTTGTTTGGAATGTAAGGGTATCGCCATTACTATCAAAATTGCGCTGCACACGATAAATTGATTTGTATTCAGGCAAAAACTTATCAAATGAATACTGATAGTACACCCAAAGACCAATCAATAAAGCGACTGCCATTCCAATGGCAAGACCTAAAACATTTAATGTACTATAACCAATGGTGCGTACGATATTACGCCATGCGGTTTTAAAATAATTTTTGAACATAAAGCCCTCCTAAAGCCTCCCTAAAGCCAGACAGAGGAGGACTTTAAACTTTGATTTAATATTAAGTTGTTCATATATCGGTCTCTTTAAAGCCTCTCCGCCTGAGGCGGGAGGTTTGGTGGGGTTTATTCCGTTCTCAAACTTTTCACAGGGTTTGCTATGGCTGCTTTGACTGCCTGGAAACTTATGGTTACCACTGCAATTATAAGAGCCGTAATTCCTGCAATTACAAAAACCCACACACTGATATTGATGCGGTACGCATAATCCTGCAACCATTTATTCATTGCCCACCATGTTACCGGAATTGAAACCAGGAAGGCTATTGTTATAAGTGATAAAAATTCTTTTGAAACAAGCACTACCACCTGGTGAACAGAAGCGCCAAGCACTTTGCGAATGCCAATCTCTTTTGTGCGTTGTTCTATAATAAATGCTGAAAGGCCGAACAAACCAAGACACGCAATAATGATGGCTATCACTGTAAAGGCTGAAAAAATTTGTTGCGTGCGCCGTTCACCTGCATACAATTTGGCAAATTGATCATCCAGGAAATTATATTCAAGAGGACCTTCGGGATTTAATGAATTCCACTGCTTTTTCAGATCGCTGAGAAATCCTTTTACATCAGAGGTTTTAATTTTTATAATTAGCCCGCCATAGTTGCCTCTCAGCATCATCATCAGCGGCGCGATCTTTTGTTTTACAGAAGCATAATTGAAATCAGCAACCACGCCTGCTACCTTATATTCGAGTTGACCGGAACGCACTATGGTTTTGCCGACTGCAGTATTATTTGTCCATCCTAATTCCCGCACCGCGGATTCGTTTATAACAACAGCAGTTGAATCGGTAGGAAAATCTTTTGATAAGTTTCTTCCCTGTACAACATGCATTCCCAATGTATTCAGGTAATCATAATCTACATGATATATGTTTGCATGAATTTCAGTTCCGTGTAAACTATTGTTTTTTGGGTAGATCTCTGTTCCATCCATGATCTCACCACCGGGAACCGATCTTGAAATAGCAGCCGAAACAACACGACTATCCTGCAACAGCTGTTGTTTGAATGCCGTTTGATTTTTGCCCAGCAATCCTGCATCCGGCAGAAATAATACCTGCTCTTTATCATAGCCCAGCTTTTTGTTTTGCATAAAATTCAATTGCTGGTATACGATGATTGTTGCAATGATCAATGCAATAGAAACAAAAAACTGGAAGACGATCAAACCATCCCTCAACGGTTTTTTTTGGGAACCTTTTGTTGACGAATAACCTTTTAAAACTTTTATGATATTGAAAGATGATAAAAAAAATGCCGGGTAAATTCCTGCTAATATTCCTGCAATAAGGCTTACAGCAAACATAACAAGCATGAAGCGATAGTCGGAGAAAAAACCAATACTTACATTTTTATTTGCAATTTGGTTAAAATAAGGCAACACCAATACCATTAATATATATGCACACAGCATCGCAAAAAAAGAAAACAAGACAGACTCGGTAAGAAATTGAATGACCAGTTGCTTTTTTGCTGAACCCATTACTTTTCGAATGCCTACTTCTTTAGCACGTTTTAATGCCCGCGCTGTTGAAAGATTTGTAAAGTTTACACAGGCAAGCAACAATATAAATATTGCAAGTGCCGAAAAAATATAAACATATTGTATGTCGCCATTTGGCTCCAGTTCATATTTTGTATTCCCGTATAAATGAATATCAGTAAGTGGTTGCAATGAAAAAACAAATGTGTTCACAGATTTCTGTGCTTCAGCAAGGCTTACTCCCATATCATGCTGAATTTCCGGCACAACATATTTTGCAACCAGTTGAGGAAATTTTGCTTCAAGTTTTTTGGGATCGGTATTTTTATTTAGAAGAACATATGTGAAGAACCCAATGTTGCTCCATGTTCCATTTGTAATATGAAATGTTGAGAGACTGATAAAAGCATCAAAATGAAAATGCGAATTGTCGGGAACTTTATCATAAACACCTGTTACTTTATATACTGCGCCGTTAACTCCAATCTTTAAAGATTTACCCATAGCATTATCATTGCCAAAATATTTTTGAGCAAATGTTTTTGATATCACGACGCTATTAGGTTCCACCAAAGCAGTTGATGTGTTTCCTTCTATCAATGGAATAGAAAATATTTGTAGAAAATCGGAATCAGCAAAAGCAAGATGTTCTTCTTTAAATTGCTTTTCATTATATTTTACAAAGTCACTTGCAGGTGAAAGTTTTGTTGTTGCTTTTATTTCGGGAAATGCAGCCTTCATTCCTTCACCTACAGCAATATCCACATTGGGATAAACTGCCACATCGCCATTTCCTGTAACCGACAAATTAACACGATAAATATCTTTTGCATCTGAGGGATACCTGTCATAGCTCAGTTCGCTGCAGACAAATACCGAGATCAGCATAAAGCAACATAAACCAATCGCCAAACCAATAATGTTGATGAGCGAAAAAGTATTTTTCTTCATCAAATTGCGCCATGCGGCTTTGAAATAATTGCGAAGCATTGCCCCTCCTCCCTTCCCTAACGGGACGTTTTTTAAACAGGTTACTATTTCATATTTCGCTTTTTATCGGGAAGCTTTTATTATAGTTTATCTTTTCTTGTGTAACGCCTGCCGGGCATTAAAGCCTGATACAATTTTTATAATTTCTTCCCATAAGATTTTTCAAACCAATCTGCACTTTAATGTCAAAATCAAACCAACCATCTCCGGCGTTTAAGAGTCTTCCGCCTGAGGCGGATAATTTAGGGGCTTTCACTCCATTCTCAAACCTGCCTGCCCGGTAGGCAGGGCAGCTCTTCACAAGTACCTTCACTCTGTGCGTAATGACTTCACCGGGTTTGCCATCGCGGTTTTTATTGCACGATGCCCAACGGTTATCCATGCAATAATGATAGAACTTATTATTGCCAATAAAAATATCGGGGCGCCCAACTCTATTCGATATGAATAATTCTGCAACCATTGATGCATGATATAATATGCAACCGGCGCGGAGATCACAAAGGCAATGATGATTAACAGCGTGAATTCTTTTGATAAGAGGTACACAATGTTTTGCGCAGATGCACCAAGTACTTTGCGAATGCCAACCTCCTTCGTGCGCTGCACAGCCATAAATGAAACAAGCCCATACAAGCCAAGACAGGAAATAAATATCGCTATGCCCGCAAAAATTTTATACAACATGGAAAGTTGGTTCTCCTGTTTATAAAAGTTTACGATTGTCTGGTCAAGAAATTGATATTGATAAACATAGTCGGGGAAATTTTCGTTCCATAATTTCTCAACAAAAGCCAATACTGCTTTCTCTGCTCCCGGTTTAATTTTTATGTTGATAGTTTGGTAAACGTCTTTCCATGTACTTAATACAACAGCCGCCATCGGCTCACGCAATGAATAAGAATTAAAATCTCTTATCACACCTACAATGTTTGCAACTTTACCACCGTTCCAGAAATTTATTTCCTTGCCAATAGCATCCTGCGGATTACGAACACCAAGTTTTCTAAGTAATGTTTCATTTACAACAAATTCACGAACTGTATCGCTTTCACTATAACCATGACCAGCCACAAACTGAAGGTTATATGTTTTAAAATAATTTGCATCTGCCCATTTTAGATTGGCGCTGAAGTTTGTCGTCTTCCCGGCATGATCAAATTTGAAATCGCTGTTCCAGTTGCTCTCAGAGGAAGGACTGGCAAAGCTGAAACTCACATTTTGTATATCTGTATTTGCACTCATCCGGTCCCTCATATATGCAAGCTTTGTATGAGTAATGCTGTCCCCCGGAATAGGCACATTAATAATGGCAGCCTTATCAAAACCAAGCGATGCATTTTTAAAATAATCCATTTGGCTTACTACTATCAACATACCTATAATGAGCATTTGGGCAATGGCAAATTGTAACACAACCAATCCCCTGCGCAAAGAAATTCCACCAATCATTTTTGAAGTGATTTTACTTTTTAAAGCAGTAACAGGATTAAATCCAGATAAAATAATTGCCGGATACAGGCCTGATAATAGTGTAACGAGTATTATAACAACAAGCATAAATAAGATAAGCCATGGATTGAATATAAAATTCATCGCCATCTTTGTTTCAAGCAACTGGTTGAGAAAAGGCAACGAGCCTTCTGCAATAACAATTGCAATTGCAGATGCTGCAATGGTTATCAAAGCAGTTTCACCAAGAAATTGAAATGCAAGCTGAGAACGATTGCTTCCCAAAACTTTCCGTACACCAACCTCCTTTGAACGATTAACCGCCTGCGCGGTTGCAAGATTGATAAAATTTACACAGGCAATTACAAGAAGAAATATGCCGATCAATGCCATCGCTGTAATAAGCGAGTGACTGAAAGTATGTTGATTATAATTTCCAAAGCGATCATCATAATGAATTTCTGATAATGGCTGTGCATAATAAACATCACCCGCATATTCCGCAGGCTTGTGTTTTTTTGCAAAGGCATTTAGCTGTGTATTAAATTTTTCCAGTGATAATCCGCCCGGCAGAACCACAAAAGTATAAGCACCGCCGAAAGTGCTTACCCAATCGTTTAAATTATTTTTTATGTAAGTATTCTGAATAGCGGAATAGGATGCTACGGCACTCAACGGAAAGTCACTGTTTGCAGGAATGTTTTTTAATATCCCGGTAACTGTATAAAGCGTTTTATTCTCATGTTTGATCGTTTTACCAAGAGCAGATTTCCAGTCGCCAAAATATTTCTCTGCAGTTGCCTCTGTAAGCACCACGCTGTTTGGATCTTTTAAACAAGTCTTCGCGTCACCGGAAAGCCAGCCAAAATCAAACATTTTAAAGAACTCAGGTTCTGCATAATAAAAGTGGTCTTCATCAAATTTTTTTGGTTGCATATTTGCATTCTCAACTGTTATTTGGCCTCCCTGCCGAAAGATGGAAGCCACCTCTTTTATTTGAGGAAAATCTACGCGCAATGCAGGTCCTACGGGGAAAGCAACCCCGTCTGAATAACTGATGCCATCCTGGGTATGAAATTGAGTTCCTACACGATAAATACTGTCTTTCTTTTTGTGAAAAGTATCAAAGCTGGTTTCAAATTGTATCACTAAAAATATCAGGAGGCTTGCTGCGATACCCACTGCAAGTCCAAGCACATTTATAAATGCATAGCTTTTGTTGCGTCTTAGATTTCTTATCGCAGTTTTAAAATAATTACGGAACATGAGAAGAAGTTTCGTGTTCTATGTTTAAAGTTTTGTATTTGTTACCAACATTATATCAGTACTCATCGCCTGTTGCGTCGCACACTTATACATTCGGAAATCTTTTCGCCATTACTACTAACAAGTCACACGTATAGCTCAGCCGAAAATATGTTTCAACGGATATGCCAATATTGAAAACCTTTGTGGATAAGGCTTTTAGAAAAAGACTAAAAAAGCAGGTGTACGAAAACGAACACCTGCTGTACGATATCGCTCGGAGACAGATTTTGTGCTGTTCTTATTTTGCTCCAAAGAATTGTTGCAGTACAAGAGTGCTGTATAGGTTTAGTAATTCGAGAACACTTTTCCTCATTTGAACTTTGAATATTTTATCCACTAAAAAATTTTCTTCGATATACCGCCGTTGGCTTCTGCGAAAATTTTTTGTGGATAAAGCTTTTATACAATTAC
>DATBFI010000052.1:0-4452 GCA_036558585.1 Chitinophagaceae bacterium | reverse complement strand
CCTTTTTACAAGTTTATCATTTACGGCAAAGAGTTTAAATATGATTATGGTCAGCCCGTCAAGTTTAATTCGGATGGCATTGCGCTTACACCAAATGGCAAATATGTGTATTATAAACCTCTCACAGATGACAGGCTTTACCGCATACAAACAAAGTATCTAAAGAATTTTAGTTTATCTACTTCACAAATTGCTTTGCATGTTGAATTTGTTGGGCATTTTACTACAACCGATGGAATGATTTTCGACAAGAAAGGAAACCTTTATCTCGGCGAGCTTGAAAATTCAAGAATTATAAGGATCGATGAAAATGGCAAAGTAACCACTGTTATAAAAGATAAGCGCCTTATTTGGCCCGATAGTTATGCAGTAACAGACGATGGTTATCTCTATATAAGCTGCTCTCAAATTCAAAAGCAGCCTGAGTATAATACCAGTATGCATTTGCCTCGTACACCTTACACAATTTACAGACTGAAATTACCCGGTTACTGATGTTTTCTAATTATGGACTTGATAAAAGTGCTACTAAAAATAATGCATTTGCAATTGCAGGCGCGTTATTGATATGCTGATTATATGGTTCCTTGCTTTTAAGTTTTAGCATAAGCGCAAAAAAATTTAAAACTTCCGTATGTGCCTATTCATTATTCATCATTAATACTTTTGAAGGGTAACGCTGTGCGTAGCTTCGCACCATTGATCTGATCACTTCATTTTCGGGATATTGTATAATATGCTCCTTTAATTTTTCCACTTTTGTAAGGTTCATATTTTCAGAGATCAAACCCATGCCATAGAACCTGCCATTTTCTACAAGTACGCAGCCATATTTTTTACTAAAAGCTGCCTGTTCAAGGATGACATAAGTATCGAAGTGAGATTGCATATTTGCCAGTGCCCTGTGTACCCTTATATTGTATTGGTCTCTTTCAGGATATTCATCTTCCGTTATAATTGTTTTGTCAAGAAAACATAAAGAGGGATGCAATTCATGTTCCTTTACCAATTTCCATAAAGTTCTGTGCGCGTCTGTGAGAAGATTGAATGAAACAACAGGTTCAAAATATTTTCTTTTTTTATCAATTGCCAGTCTCCTGTATCCCTTTGCATCTTCAAATGTGTAAATACCAAATCGTTGCTCAAATCTTTTCTGACTATAATTATATATTGGCCACAATCTTTTTATTTCCACACTTTCAAATATGGAAGCAGTAAATTCTGTGGGACATTCTTTATAACTGACTGCATGAATATTTCGAAGAAACTCCTGGCGTTTACTACCTGTATTTAAGCCTGTAAAATGACTGACTACGCGTTGCTTCAAACTCTTCGCTTTGCCAACATAGATAACCTTTCCTTTTGCGTCATGAAAATAATATACACCGGGTGTGTAGGGCAAACTTTTCACCTGTTCATTTGGAAGATTCGGTGGTAATATTTGTTCGCGATTTTCTTTTTTTAAAAACTCCCTGATCAATTTTTCGCCACCTGTCTCTAATATTTTTTGGAACAATATGGTTGTTGCGTTTACATCTCCGCCGGCACGATGCCTGTTCTCAACAGGTATATCCAGCGCACGGCAGATATGTCCCAACCCATATTTATGCACATCAGGAAAGGCTTTGCGGCTGAGTTTCAACGTGCACAATTTTTTGGGCGTCCAGTCATAACCGGAAACACGAAAATGATATTTAATAAATGTATAATCAAAGTTTACATTGTGAGCAACAAAAATCCTGTTTTGTAAAAGAGTAAAAATTTTATACGCCACATCATCAAAATAGGGAGCATTTGCTGTCATCTGGTTAGTAATGCCCGTTAGCTGCGAAACATAATAGGGAATGCGGCAACCCGGGTTTATCAGCGTTTCATAACGGCCCTCCACCCGTTCACCATCGTGGAGCACAATTGCAATCTCAGTGATGCCATTATCAAGAGGATGGCCACCTGTAGTTTCTATGTCAACAATTGCGTACATGAATAAGTTTCAAGTTGCAGGTTGGGAGTTAAAGGTTAGCTGAATAAACTTCGGAACATACATGAGTGCAACGCCCGCCTGTTCAGGCAGGCAACAGTGGATCAATTTATTTATTGTAGCCGAGATCATGATAATTATTCTTTTGTTCGGTTTTTATCTTCTATTTATTGCTGCCTGCAAAGGGACAAATTTTTTTTGATCAAAAGCTGTAACATTTTCTAACACCCTCCGTCATATATTGACAAAGGATTAACCTTACCGTTAAAAATTTTTTTTAAATTTACACCTCAAAAATTATACTACATGCGCTACACTATAATTATTTTATTGACAATGTTGCTTGGCGCCTGCGGTAATAAACTCGGCAGCCTGAAATACGCCGGTGAAAAAGTAAAGCAAACAGTTAAAGCCTGTACCCAAACTACCATAAATGCCTGTCCTGGTGAAAAGAATTCTTCAGTCGCTGATGATAAAAAATCAAACGAAGGCGATAATACAAGAGCTGCAACAAGTTGGGATACACATATGATGCTGTGGTAATAGCCCGAAACATTTTTTGAATGCCTTTCTGCCGGAAGGCATTTTTATTTGTCCTCACTCAAAAAATTTTGATTACTTACTTTTGCACGCATTAATTATGAAATTAAGTAAACACTATATACCTTCTGTTACAGAGGAAAAATGGAGTACGCACTGGCTCTCTAAAAAATATTTTAACAGCAGGCCAGACAACAGGACGCCATTTACAGTTGTAATCCCGCCGCCAAATGTTACAGGTGTTTTACACATGGGTCACACACTGAATGAAACAGTGCAGGACATTCTTGTTCGTAAAGCACGTATGAGCGGATACAATGCATGCTGGGTCCCCGGGAGTGATCATGCATCTATTGCAACTGAAGCGAAGGTTGTGCAAATGCTTAAAGAAAAAGGCATTGATAAAAATTCTCTCACCCGTGAACAATTTTTGCACTATGCTTTTGAATGGAAAGAAAAGTATGGCAATATCATTTATAGCCAGATTGAAAAATTAGGATGCAGTGTTGACTGGAACCGCGTTACGTTCACAATGGATGAACATTACTATAAAGCGGTAATGAAAGTTTTTGTTGAACTGTACAATAAAGAATTGATCTATCGGGGCGCAAGAATGATCAACTGGGATCCTCAGGCAAAAACTGCATTGAGTGATGAAGAAGTGGAATACAGGGAAGTGCCCGGAAAATTATATTATGTAAAATATAGAGTCGTTGATAACTATCCGCAACCAGAAACGGGAAACCGGAAACTGGAAACTCACGACTATCTTGTAATCGCAACGCAACGCCCTGAAACAATAATGGGGGATACCGCTGTCTGTGTTAATCCTGGTGATGAACGATATAAACATCTAAAAGAAAAGAAAGCAATTGTTCCATTGGTAAATCGAGAAGTACCGATCATCTTTGATGAGTATGTAGACAAAGAATTCGGAACGGGAGTATTAAAAGTCACGCCTGCCCATGACATCAACGATTATAATCTTGGTTTGAAACATAATCTTGAAGTGATCGATACTTTGCATGAAGACGGCACATTGAGTGAAGCCGCAAAGGTGTTTGTTGGCCTTGATCGTTTTGAAGCAAGAACAAAAGCGATTGAACAATTAAGAGCAGAGGGCTTATTGGTGAAAGAAGAGAATTATACAACACGTCTTGGTTTTTCGCAAAGGACCAATGCAGTAGTTGAGCCACGCATTTCCACGCAATGGTTTGTAAAGATGAAGGAGCTTGCAGGACCGGCATTAAAAGCTGTCGTGGATGGCGAGATAAAAATTCATCCTGCTGATAAATTTTTTGCTACTTATAAATATTGGCTGGAGAATGTAAAGGATTGGTGCATCAGCCGGCAATTGTGGTGGGGACAGCGAATTCCTGCATGGTATGACGAAGATGGAACTTGCTATGTAGCCGAAAGTATTGAAGACCTGTACGAACTGCATCCTGAAACTCAAACTTATCAACTCACGCAGGATGAAGATGTGCTTGATACCTGGTTTTCCTCCTGGCTCTGGCCAATAGAAGTATTTAAAGGGATTACTGATCCAAACAATGAAGACATCAATTATTATTATCCTACCAGCACACTGGTCACTGCTCCTGAAATTATTTTCTTTTGGGTTGCAAGAATGATTATGGCAGGAATGGAATTTATGAAGACGAAACCTTTTAGCGACGTATACTTCACAGGTATTGTAAGAGATACTTTAGGACGCAAGATGAGCAAAAGCCTTGGCAATTCTCCTGATCTGCTGGAACTGATTGATAAATATGGAGCCGATGCAGTTCGCTTTGGAATTATGATCGCATCTCCTGCGGGCAATGATCTGTTGTTTGATGAAGCAGCCCTGGAACAAGGAAGAAACTTTAATAACAAAATTTGGAATGCATTAAAGCTGGTGAAGATGTGGGAGGATAAAAAGTCTTCAGTTT
>DATBFI010000051.1:0-4457 GCA_036558585.1 Chitinophagaceae bacterium | reverse complement strand
TAATTGCATTCATACCATAAATGGCAGAAGAAGAACCTGGTATAATTTCAACGCTGTAAATATCAAGATCGTTTGGGCCAAGTGTATTAGCAATGGGTGCTCCAATGTGCGGTGCCTGGATATCCATACCATCAACCATCTGCACAAAGCGTACATTAGTAGTGTTTGTAAAACCTCTTGCATTGATCACTTTGAATCCCAGGCTTGGTGTGATCATCTGTACACCTTTAATATTTTCTATCGCATCAAAAAAAGAAGGTTGTGCACTCTGGCGAATATCTTTCAATTCCATTTTTTCGATACTTACCGGTGCCTGTAATATTTTTTCTTTTCGCCTTGATGCGGAAACAACAACTCCCGGAAGATCCACCAATGAACTATCTGCACCGGTATTGAGTGTATCGTGTTGAGCAGATGCGGGAAAAGGTAATAGCTCGGAAAATAAAATAATCAGAAGACATAGTTTGAGTTTCATAGCAGGTAGCGTGTATTGAATAAAAATTCAATGGTTAGTTACAACATAACCATACTTCTTTAAAATATTTTTTGCTTTATCTGAATAGAGATAGTTAAAAAATTTTTTTGCAGGCTGCTGGTTTGTTTCATTTCCATGCTTTAAGATCACTGCTGCCTGTTGAATAGGTTTGTATGATCTTCTGTCAACATCGATCCATATTCCTTTTCCTTTCATTTCATCTGCAAGAACAATTGATTTTGCGGTAAAACCGATATCTGCAGATCTTGTAACGATGTATTGATTTGTTTGAGAGATGCTTTCTCCATATACCAGTTTGCCCTTTACTTTGTCGTACACTTTGAAATAGTTCATTGCTTCTACCGAAGCCTCACCATAAGGTGCAGTTTGGGGATTTGCCACAGCAATTTTTTTTATGGCATCTGATGTTAGTATTTTAAGATCGCCGCCCGGCGTAATATTTGATTGTGTTGTCCATAAAACCAATAAACCATTTGCATATACTTTTGGCGAATTGATCGCAAAACCGGTTTTATAAAGTTCTTCCGGGTATTTCATGTCTGCAGAAACAAAAACATCATAAGGCGCGCCTTCTTTTATTTGGGCCGTTAGTTTACCGGATGAGTTCAGAATGATGTTGGTATTTGTTCCGGTCGAGCTATCAAAATCTTTCACCAGTTCGGCCATTACAAATTGCACATTGGCTGCGGCCGCAACAGTTAATTTCTTCTGAGCTAACGATGTAATTGCTGATAACAAAAGAGCACAAAAAAACAAATGGAACTTTTTCATAAGTTTTTTTTTACAAAAAAGGTAATCAGGTATTTATCATGATTCAAGTTCATTTTATCAGTCTCATTCTTTTGCGAACTTTATAAGTAATTCCTGAACCTTAAAACAACTTCGTGCACCTTTTTTTTCACCCGGGACAACAAGACGAAAAGGCCCGATGTCTGCGGACAGAGGCTTTCCATCAGATGTATCGGCAAGAATCGCTATACGGTCTGTAAAACTGCTATCCAATTCTGCAAGTGAGAATAATACCTGGTATCCGTCGGTACATTTCACCAAAAGATACTTGGTAAGATTTTCTTTTCGCAATCGCGTACCGGTTGTTACGCCTGCACGTTCAAAAATTTCCCGGATTGCAACACCTGTATAATTATGTTCTTTGCCATCATGATCTTTCATCGTTACTGTACTTCGTTTCATTTTTGCAAGATCATCAGCATACAGTATTAATGATTTTGTTACTTCGCCGTAAACCTTTACAAAAGGCTGTACGGCATTTGACTGGGCATTTGATCGGAAAAGGCTTAGGGTGAAAAAAATAAGTGTTACATAAAAACAAAAACGCTTCAAAAGAATTGACAAACTTGAACTAGCAACGGCACTCATAAGAATATCTCGTTTCGTTATATTTTTAAAGATATAACGCTTTACTTAAAAAACCAACTGCATTACACCCGGATAAAGAATATTAAATAAACCGAAATTAAAGGGTGACTAAATTTTGAGTTTCTTTTTCAAGAAAAGAAATGAATCGCTGTCGTAATTGGTCATGATATGCAATAAGTTTTTTTGCCTCTTCGGTAATAACCGACCCACCACCCCTATTTCCGCCTGCCTGCATTATAACAAGAGGCTTTGCAGCCTGTACATTTAGTGCATTAATCATTTCCCATGCCTTTTTGTAAGACATACCCATTTCACCCGCAGCCTTGTTTATAGACCCTGTTTTGTCAATTCTTTGGAGCAACTCAACACGACCAGGGCCAAAGAAACCTTCTCCTTTACATTCTATCCAAAGCCTTCCGTTTATTTTATAATCAAATTTTTTGTTTAAAATTGATTTGATGGATTTATGACTCATACAGGCTTGATTATTTGTTGAATAAAAGTTACAGCCAAAATCAATAATACAACTTTGAAATGTAAATGAATTGCAGAATAACAGGATTGATTTATTACAAATGCGTCTAAGAATTCTTATTTTAGAATATGCGTTGTTTCAACGCTTCTTAAATTCCAACCAACAACTATGCGCTTGCAAAACAAAGTGCTCATTATTACAGGAAGTACTACAGGAATTGGCAAGGCCATCGCACAGCAATGTGCTCATGAAGGAGCTTGTGTTGTTATTCACGGGCTGGAAAAAGACTGGGGTGAAGCCGTTGTTGCAGAGATCGGTAATGACAAGGCAGTACTGTACATCGAAGACATTAGTAAAGATGGTGCGCCGCAAAGATTGGCAGATACGGCAATAAAAAATTTTGGGAAACTTGATGCAGTGGTGAATAATGCTGCATGGGTTGTTTCATCAAATATTGAAACGACGGATGTTTCATTTTTTCGCAGGGTTCTCGAGATAAATACTCTCGCTCCTTTCGCCCTGATAAAAGCAGCATTACCGCATTTGCGTAAAACGCATGGTTGTGTTCTTAATATTGGCTCTGTAAATGCATATTGCGGTGAGCCAAACCTTTTGGCATATAGTATTTCAAAAGGCGCATTGACGACAATGACAAGAAATCTTGGCGATACACTATTCAGGGAAGATGGTGTAAGAGTAAATCAAATCAACCCTGGTTGGGTGCTTACTGAAACAGAAATAAAACGTAAGCATGAACAAGGCCTTCCCGATGATTGGTATAAGAATTTAAATCCTGTTACTGCCCCTGCAGGGAGGATTTTGTTGCCGGCAGAAATTGCTGCTGCCGCAATGTACTGGCTAAGCGATGAAAGCAGTTCAATAAGCGGGCAGGTAATAGATATTGAACAATATCCTTTTGTTGGACGCAATCCTCCGAAAGATCCTGCAACGATTCAAAAAAAATAAACGTTTTACATTGATAAGGCAATCGGTCGTCAATTCAGGACCAATAGTTAACAAGCACAAGTCTTGTTCTCACACAGCTTCCTGCGGAATATATATTTCAAAGGTCGCCCCATTTCCCGGGGAGCTTTTTGCCCTTATTATGCCGTGATGATTTTGAATTATTTTTTTTACTATGGCGAGCCCGATACCAGTGCCCGGATATTCGTCTTTTGTATGAAGACGCTGAAACAGTTCGAATATTTTTTCTGCACACTCCTGGTCAAAGCCAATGCCCTCATCTTCGATGGTAAGTACAAGATATGTGTAATTCGGTCTCAATCCTCCTCTGTTGTTTTTAGTCGTAAATTTCTTTGCTGAAATTTTTATATAAGGCGGGCTCCCGGCTTTGCTGTACTTAATAGAATTAGAAATAAGGTTTTGCAACACCTGCCTGAATTGAAACGGTATTATATGCGCCACCGGCAAGCTTTCTGATTCAATAACTGCATGAGACTCTTCAATAGAAAAATGCATTGCCGCTAAAACTTCATTAAGCAAGGTATTCAGGTCACTATCTTCAAATTCTGCATTGGAGGGCGTAGCACGGGAAAAAGCAAGAAGATCTTCTATTAATTGCTGCATGCGATTAGCTGCATTAAATATCCTGTTAAAATATTCGCTTCCTCTTTCTGAAAGATTTTTAGACTCATTTGATAAAATAGAATCACTGAATATCTGGATTTTATGCAGCGGCTCCTGTAAATCGTGGCTGGCAACATAATTAAAGGATTCAAGGTCTTTATTAGTTTTAATCAGCTCTTCATTCTTTTGTTCAAGTTCTTCAGCGTATTTCTTTAGTTTTTCCTCAGCCATTTTTTGTTCTGTCCGGTCGCGGGTTACCTTAGAAAAACCAATAATATTGTTGTTTTCATCATGCAAAGCTGTTATAACAATACTGCCCCAAAACCGGGTCCCGTCTTTACGCACACGCCATCCTTCATCGGTTGCCCTGCCTGTGTCAACAGCTTGTTTTAACAATTTTTCGGGCCGGTGGTTTTGGCGGTCTTCCTCTGTATAAAAGACCCTAAAATTTTTTCCTATGATCTCGTCGGTTTTATATCCTTTTATTTTTTCTGCTCCAAGATTCCAGTTTTGTATGATGCC
>DATBFI010000050.1:0-3196 GCA_036558585.1 Chitinophagaceae bacterium | reverse complement strand
TTCGGGATGGAGCATATGGAATGAAAACAGATTAACATCCGAAGCGGGGTGTTTGGGATGAAGTTGACAAAAAAATTTCCAAGAGCTACTTTGCAAATTTTTGTACCAATAAATAAATATTAATTATGGCAGTACTTATTTTAACTAAAGTAAAAAATCAAACCCGGGAGGGTTATGACAGCATTTTAATTGCAGTTCGCGAAAGCATTAAAAAGGCGCCGGGATTTATCATGCATTGTGCTCACCCGGATGACGGCGAATGGAAAGTTTATGAAGTATGGGAATCCAAAGCAGCTGCAGACAAATGGTTTGGTGAGAATGTTGTGCCTAATCTTCCGCCCGGCATTCATCCAAAACGTACTTACCAGGAGCTGCATAGTGTTGTAATGCCATTTGAACAACTTTCTAAGTTGGAAGGATGAAGACTTTATCGTCTTTAGTATCGTATAACAGGGCGTTGGTATAATTGCCATAAAAGGCATACCGGTACTGATAAAATAAATGAAGAGAAGGATGCATTTATGCCGCATGCCGAAGTATTGATGTCCGACATAAAAATTATACCGGTATGAAACCATCGTCCGGAAGTGAAGTAAAAATCTCCCGCCTGGTAATGAATAAGTAACTGATCTTATTTTTATTTCGAAATTGATGCAGGCAAACAGTGAAGATTAATTGAAGTATGTATAATTTCATTTAATACTTTTATCCCTGTAAACCAATTGCCATGTCATCTAACCTCAGATTAAAACTGATCCTTCTCTTATTCATTACTTTTTACCTGAAAGCTTATTCGCAAACAGAAGATATATTATCCAAACCCTGGAACGCATATTGGATCTGCGTGCCAAATCAGCCTGCGCATGACTATGGTGTATACCAATTCAGGAAAACATTTACGCTTGATGCAAAACCTTCTTCATTTGTTGTGCATGTTTCTGCGGATAACCGCTATAAATTGTATGTGAATGGCCTGTTTGTTTCATTAGGTCCTGCACGCGGCGAAATTTTTCACTGGAATTTTGAGACGGTTGATATCGCTCCTTATTTACGGGCAGGGAAGAATGCAATTTCAGCCGTTGTCTGGAACTATGGTGATATGAAACCGGAGGCACAGATCTCTTATCAAACTGGTTTTATATTGCAGGGGGACAGTGCTAATGAAAAAATGGTTAATACCGACAAAAGCTGGAAATGCAGGCGTGACAGCAGTTATAGCCCTAAAGACGTTGTTATCATTCACAGTTATTATGTTGCAGGACCGGGTGAGACAATTAATTATAACAAGTCCTTGAGAGGATGGAAGAATGCAAACTTTGACGATGCGACGTGGAACCAGGCGCAACAAATCTGGCCGGGTTTACCAAAAGGAGTTTTTGGTTTTGGTGTTGGCTGGATGCTGGTACCTAGAACAATTCCGCAAATGGAATTAACGCCACAGCGTTTACAAAAAGTTCGCAAAGCAGAAGGCATTTCACTTCCTGAAAATTTTCCCGCAACAAAAACTTCAGTTACCATTCCCCCAAATACACAAGCCACATTTTTACTTGACCAGGGTTATGAGACAGATGCATACCCGGTTCTTCAATTCAGCCAGGGAAAGAATGCGACAATCACTTTAGGATACGCGGAAGGGCTGTATGTAGAAGAACCAAATGAAAAGGATTGGAGAACATTTCATCAAAAGGGCAACAGGAACGAGATTGAGGGAAAAAGATTTATTGGTGTGGAGGATAGTTTGATCTCTGATGGGACAATTAAACAGGAATTTTCTTCGTTGTGGTGGCGTACATACAGATACATGCAGGTAAAGGTTCAGACAAAAGACGAACAACTGGTCATTGATGATCTCTATGGAATATTCACGGGCTACCCTTTTAAAATGAATGCACAGTTCGATGCAGGAAACGATACATTAAATAAGATTTTGGAAACCGGCTGGCGTACTGCACGTGCATGCGCGCAGGAAACATACATGGATTGTCCTTACTATGAACAATTGCAGTATGTTGGTGATACGCGCATACAAGCTTTGGTGTCCTTATATAACAGTGGTGATGACAGGCTTATGCGCAACGCTATAACATCACTCGATAACTCCCGCATGGCTGAGGGTGCAACTTTGAGCCGTTATCCAACTGCAAATGCACAGGAGATACCGCCATTCTCTTTGTGGTGGATAGGTATGATACACGATTACTGGATGTATCGTAATGATGAAGTGTTTGTGAAAAGCAAGCTGGCCGGTATGCAACAGGTATTATGGTTTTTTAGTAAATACCAGCAGGCCGATGGTTCATTAAAAAATTCACCTTACTGGAATTTTACCGACTGGTGTGAAACAAAGGGCTGGAATGCAGGCATGGCGCCCCTTGGCAAAGACGGATTTTCTGCGGCACTCGATTTGCAGTTGTTGTGGGCTTATCAGCTTGCCGCTGAATTAGAAGCGAGTCTTGGTATACAGGGATATGCAAGGCAATATCAAAATGCTGCTGCACAATTAAAACAAACGATACAAAAAAAATATTGGGATGCCTCAAAAAATTTATACGCGGATACAGATGATAAAGATGTTTTTTCCCAACATACAAATTCGCTTGCAATCTTAACTGGCATTGTTGAAGGTGCAAATGCAACAGCACTTGCAAAAAAAATACTTAGTGATAAATCGCTTACTGAGGCAACCGTCTATTTTAAATATTATGTACACCAGGCATTGACAAAAGCAGGGCTGGGTAATGGCTATTTGAACTGGCTTGGCATATGGAAACAAAATCTCGCTATGGGTATGACCACCTGGGCAGAGATGAGTGATATTAATAACACGCGTTCAGATTGTCATGCATGGGGTGCAAGCCCGAACATAGAACTATACAGGATTGTTCTGGGCATTGATAGCGATGCGCCGGGTTTTAAACGGGTAAAAATTATTCCTCATCTTGGTACGCTTGCACAAGCCAGCGGAAAGATCCCTCACCCGGATGGTGAAATTTCAATAACTTATCAGCAAAGTAATAACGCGTGGAAAGCTTTGATAACACTGCCTTCTGGTATACCAGGGTATTTGTTATGGAAAGGAAAACGCTATGAGCTAAAGCCGGGAAATAATTCTTTGACATTGGAAAAATAAGATGATTATTTTTTATGAGCAAGAAAATAGAATTCAACGATACTTCTGTTATGTCGCGGTTCTTAC
>DATBFI010000049.1:0-12307 GCA_036558585.1 Chitinophagaceae bacterium | reverse complement strand
CGCTTTTATTGCCTGGAAGCTTACTGTGGCAAGTGCAATGAAGATCGCTGTCACTCCTCCGGCGAGAAATATCCACCAGCTTATATCGATACGGTAAACATAGTCCTGTAACCATTTGTGCATGTAATACCATGCTATTGGCGTGGCAACAGTAAACGCAATTGTAATAAGTATGATAAATTCTTTTGAGAAGAGATAAACGATATTTCCGGCGGTTGCACCAAGCACTTTACGAATGCCCACTTCTTTTATACGCTGTACGGCCATAAAAGAGGCCAGGCCGTACAATCCAAGACAGCTAAGGAATATAGCGATCGCTGCAAAAATCTTATACAACTGCGCTAACTGATTTTCCTGCTTGTAAAAACTTTCAATTTTGGCATCAAGAAATTTGTACTCAAAAACAAAATCGGGAAATGTTGCACTCCATATTTTTTCGATTGATTTTATTGTTGATGGAACATCAGTGGCAGCTAATTTTATTCCTGCTTCGCTGTAGCCTCTTTTTACTGTGCTGATGAGTAATGGTGCAAGATCGCGGCGAAATGACCTGTTATTAAAATCTTTCAAAACACCTACAACAGTTCCTTTGAACCGGCCATTCCAAAGATCTATTTCCTTATTTAACGCCTCCTGCGGATTTGTAATTCCTAAATTTTTTACGAGTGCTTCATTTACGAGAAATTCTCTTATCGTATCAGATGCGTCTAAATTTCTTCCGGCTATAAGTGGTAATTTATACGTGGGCACATATTGATTATCCGCCCATTTGGTGATAGCATAAAAATCAGTCTCCTTTATTGCATGGTTGAATTTGAATGTACTCCAGTTATCATCATCATCTTCGACAGGAGTGTTAGAACTAAAACTTACATTTTGAATACCTGAAATACCTGATAATTGTTTTCTCAAATAATCAAGTTTACTGGTGCCCGCACTATCTCCCGGAAAAGGGATATTTACTATTGCCGCTTTATCGAAACCCAAAGGTTGACTGGTAAAATAATTCATTTGCTTTATAATGATGAGTGTTCCTATTATAAGTGCCTGCGCAATGATAAACTGGAACACTACCAATCCTCTTCTCAGCGAAATGCCTTTCGTGCTTTTCGCAGAAAGTTTACTCTTCAAGGCATTAACAGGGTTAAATCGAGAGAGCACGATTGAGGGATAAAAACCAGCCAGTGCAGTTACAGAAATGGTTACAAGAAAAAGAAATAAAACAATTGCGGGATTGTGCAGTATATCAAATGAAAGTGGCAGCTCCAATATTTTGTTCGCTGCCGGTAAAGCAACAACTGAAATGATCATCGCAAGAATAACGGCGGTTAGCACGATCAAAAATGTTTCAGCGATGAATTGCATTTTTAATTGCCATTTATTACTGCCCAACACTTTTCTTACGCCCACTTCTTTTGCACGGTTAATAGCCTGGGCTGTTGACAGGTTGATAAAATTCACACAGGCAATTAACAGAATAAATGCGGCTATCATCCACAATGCATTGATCAATTGATGACTGATCGTTTTATTACTATAGCTACCCGTTTGTGTATCGTAGTGAACAGCGCTTAACGGTTGAATGATATGACTGTCCTTATTTTCCGGGGATTCCACTTTTCTTGAATATGCTCTTAGCTGCCGATTAAAATTGTTGACAGAAGTATTTGGCGGCAATAAAATATAACAACCATAGGTTGAACCAGTGCCATCCCAATTTGTAGATTTCAAAAAGTCTTTTGTATAGCCCGTACCATAAGCAATTACAACTTTTAACTGGAAGTCGGTATTAGCTGGAATGGTTGCGAGAATACCGGTAACTTTCAATACTTCACTGTTATTCCATCTGATCACTTTTCCAATCGCACTTTTCCAGTCACCAAAATATTTTTCTGCTATTTCTTTGGTAAGCAGTGCATTATTTGGGTCTTTCAAAGTGCTGTAAGAACCGGCCAGCAAAGGGAAATCAAATATGTTGAAGAATGAAGGTTCGGTGAAGAATACCCCTTTTTCTTCTTTGAATTTTTTTACGGTTTGCCCGCTATTATCTAATACAAGCAGTTGATCATTTCCTTCGGTGTAGATAGTAGTCACCTGTTCTATCTGGGGAAATGCAGTTCTTAATCCCTGTGGCATTGGAAGTGGCACCCCAGGTCCATAAAAAATATCTGGCGCATCTGCATGATGATATTCAGTCAGCACACGATAAATTCGATCTTTCTTCGAATGAAAATTATCAAAGCTTGTCTGGAATTGAATGATAATAAATATTACCATACAAACGGCAATACCTACTGCTAAACCCGCAATATTGATAATGGTATAATTCTTATTACGAACCAAATTTCTAAAAGCAGTTTTGAAATAATTTTTGAACATTGCTCCCTCCTTCCTCCCCCAATGGGGAGACTTTAAATAGATTAATACTATTTTATATTATCATTCATTTTTGTTGCAAGCTTTACCCCCTGCTTATCTTCCTTTTACGTAACTCCCGCATGCATCAAGAGTTTTATACACTTATCTTAGCTCTTCTTATAAAATTTTTTTAAGATCAAACTGCATTTAATATTCAGCTTAAACTGACAATCTCTTGTTGTTTAAAAATCCTCCCCTTCAGGAGGGCTTCTATTCCGTCCTTAAACTCTTCACAGGATTCGTGATCGCTGCCCGTATTGCCTGGAAACTGATTGTTATCAGTGCTATTAATAATGCAGTAGCTGTGGTTATTATAAATACCTTCCAACTGATATTTGTGCGATAAGCAAAATCCTGCAGCCATTTTTTCATTACCCACCATGCGACCGGTGACGCGATGAGAATCGAAATAGCAACAAGTTTTAAAAAGTCTTTTGATAAAAGCGCTACAATGCCCGCCACACTTGCTCCCAACACTTTGCGTACGCCTATCTCTTTTGTGCGTTGCTCGGCACTGAATGTGGCAAGACCAAACAAACCCAAACATGAAATAAGAATAGCGATAATGGTGAAATAACCAACAATTGCCGATAAGCGATTTTCTGCCTCGTAGTTCTTTTGAAAATCTTCATCCAGGAAGCTGTACTCAAAAGGCTCGTTGGGATTTAGCTTATGCCAGCTTGCATTAATTGATTTTAATAAGGAGGAAACGTTCGCAGGTGCTGAATGTACGATAAGATAATTATAATTCGGTTGATTGTTCAATTGAAATCCGTAAGGTTCAATTTTTACATGCATGTCCTGGAAATGAAAATCTTTTACCACACCAATGATGGTCCATGTATAGTGCTGCCCACGCCAGTCAATAGATACTTTTTCATTTATTGCTTTCTTTGGTGAAGCAAATCCCAATTCCTTTATCGCCTCTTCATTTAATATTATTCTGAAATTAGTATCTGCGGGAAACTCTTTGGAGAATAATCTTCCCGCAACGGGTTTGATATCGAGGGTTTGCAGAAGTGATTCATCCACCCAGTTAGTGTGCACGTCCTTCCCTTCATTCATTGACTTACCATCCTTATACATCATCATATCACTTGGGTTGACAATACCAGGGTAATATAATGCTGCACCAACATTATGCGCCTGTGGATTAGTGCTGATCTCATTTTTTAATGATGCATAAATATTCTTTGCGGTCGTGCTTCTTAATGGGATAACTATTTGCTGGTCTTTTGCAAACCCAAGATCAGTAGAACGCAGGTAACTCATTTGATCCATGATAACAACAGAAGCGATAATGAGTACGACAGAAATAATAAATTGAAATATTACCAACCCTTTTCGTAGCACGACTGCAGATAATGAATTGCTGAATCTTCCTTTCAAAACTTTTACAGGCTGGAATGATGAAAGATAAAATGCAGGATAACTTCCCGCTATTAAACCTGTGACAACAGATAACAAAAAGAAACCCGCTATGATGAACCATTGATGGAAAAGATCGAGTGATAAATTTCTGCCCGATACATTTGAAAACACAGGCAGTAATGATTTTGTCAGGGCCAATGCAATTGCAAATGCGATCATACTCATCAGCAGTGATTCGCCAAGAAATTGTTTGATAAGTGAGCGTTTCTGTGCCCCCAGCACTTTACGAATACCCACTTCGGCAGAACGTTTTGAAGAGCGGGCTGTAGATAAATTCATAAAGTTTATGCACGCGATCAATAAAGTAAATAACGCAATTGAAGCGAGGATATATAAATAGGTCACACTGCCCACCGGGGAAATATCATTGGGCATGCCTGCATGCAGGTGAATGTCCTTTACAGGAATTAAAAATTGCTTTTTATAAAAGCCGCTTGCTTTTAATGCTGAGCTAATATATTTATCGACAAATGCCGGAAACTTTGCCTGGAGCTTGTTGGCGTCAGCACCTGGTTTCAGCAAAAAGAAAGTGCTGAACATATTGTTGCTCGCCATATCGGTCTGCTGCCTGATGAACTGCTCTATGTCCCCGCCTCCAACCGAAATAAAAAATCTTGCATCAATTTGGGATGGCTGATCAAAAGGCCGGTAAACGCCTGTTACTTTAAAATCATGTTCGCCATTAGTATTGCTGTTAAGGTGGATCACTTTATTTAATACAGGCTGATCGCCAAAAAATTTCTTTGCGATCTCTTCGCTCAGCACAACAGTGTTTGGTTCTTTTAATGCGGTCGAAGCATTTCCTTCAATAAAATTGTAAGTAAATAATTTAAAAAAGGATGGGTCGGCCATGTAGCCCTTTGTTTCATAAAAAGATTTTGGAGCATTATTACCCGTTTTGTATTGCAGCAACGTTTTATCTTCTGCAAATAAAACCATCAATCTTGCCGTTTCTTCTATTTCCGGAAACTCCTGTTTCATTGCGGCGGCTATAGGCGCAGGTGTGTTGGGTGTTCTTTCTTCTTTATTGTCTTTCACGAAAGTGGTTCCCAATTGGTAGAGCCGGTCGATATTTTTGTGATATTTATCATAACTCACTTCGTTGTATAAATACACCGTTATAAGCATACAGCATGTAAGTCCAACGGACAAGCCAATAATATTGATAAAAGAGAAAATTTTACTCTTCATCAAATTACGCCATGCCACTTTAAGATAGTTTTGAAACATATCATGATGTTTTAGGCCTGCCTTTCGGCTGACAGGTTCTGTGTTCTAAGTTGTATTATCGGACTTTTAAACAATTTGGTTAACCACTCACTACTCACTTTGTTACTATTTATTCAATGTCGTTTAGTTAAGAAATTAAAGCAATTATAGATTCCTCCTACGTTATAATGACAAGCTGGGGAAATTTTTTTGTCATGCCGACGAAGCCTGCCTGTCGGCAGACAGGGAGGCATCTGCTTAACTAAGACATCATTGTGATTATTTATTTACTATCCAAAAAAATACACGTATAGCTGTCCGGAGATTGTTTCAACGTGTATGCCAATATTGAAACTCTTTGGGGATAAGAGTTTTATAAAAAAAGTAAAAAAGCAGGTGTGCGAAAACGAACACCTGCTGTACGATATCGTTCGGAGGGCTTTGCAAGCTTTTTTAAAAAAAAATAAACTATGTTGACATAAGGTTGTCACTTACCATTTTTTTCTTTGTGTTATAAAACTAAAAAGCTATGACACTCATTCCAATGCTGTTAAAAGAAATGGAGCAGGAAGCTCAAACAACGCGTAAGATGCTGGTGCGTGTACCGAATGATAAATACACCTGGAAACCGCATCCTAAAAGCATGACACTTCAACAATTGGCCACACACGTTGCAGAATTGCCCGCCTGGGTAAGCATGACACTTGCCACCGATGAACTTGATTTTGCAAAAAATGAATACGCCCCGCAAGTGATCAGCAACACAGAAGAGTTGCTCGCCTATTTTGAAAAAAATCTTGAGAGCGGCAAAGAAAGTCTTGAACATGCTACAGATGAGGATCTGAAGCCTAACTGGACATTACGCAATGGAGATGAAATATATAGTGTCAGCACCAAAGGGGAAGTAATTCGGATGGCATATTGCCAAACTGTTCATCATCGCGCACAGTTGGGTGTATACCTGCGCCTTCTTGATATTCCCATACCAGGGAGTTACGGACCAAGTGCAGATGAAATGAATTTTTAAAAATTAGCAGATCCGGATGATACTATTTTTTTCGTGAGACGACAAACGTACGACGTGAAAAAATTTTTAGGGAGTTAAGTCAAGGCAAACCCGATCCCTGCCTGCCGGCAGGCAGGGCTCCGCGCGTTTTGCTCACGGTAATAATTATTTTTTTATGGTGTTCGCGAATGCTTAGTATTTGCCTGGCTAACGCCACACACTCTCCTTCGAAAATAATTTTCGTCACTACGGAGTGAGCATCATCGGAGTTCCGCATTTGAAGTCACAGCAGTGCTTAAGCCAAATCAGGGCCTAAGCAAGAAAAGTGTCGTATATTCCTGCCTACCGGCAGGCAGGTTTTCTTGCCTGATTTTTCTTTGTTAATTTCTTTACATCAAAGCCTGCCCCGCACAGCGGGGGCAAAGAAAGTAAGCCACAATGCTACCAATGAAGGAGTTTCGCCGGCGTCTCTCAAAGAAAACACAGCTCGACTAAAACTATACACCAAATCATTAGCCGTAGCACAGTTAAAAATCACAAATCAATCGCGCTTTATCCGGAAAGCAATGCTTAGCCATACTACTCTATACCTTTCACTTTCGTTTGAATAGTATAAACGGATTTTGAAGCGGTAATAAATAAAACGTCTTTATTTGTCCCGCCAAAGCAAATGTTTGCTGTCCATTTTTCCGGAACGGGAATGTTCAAAATTTTCTTTCCGTCAGAATTAAAAACTGTTACTCCATTACCCGTTAAATAAACATTTCCTTTGTCATCAATCGTCATTCCGTCCGATGCTTCATTTGCAAACAAAGTTTTGTTTGAAAGTGTTCCGTCTTTATTGATGTTATAACGGTAAGCCTTCCAAACGCCCATATCTGCAACGTACAGGTATTTCCCATCAGGCGTGCCTACAATACCATTTGGTTTTTTTGTGGTGCTGTCAACCCGCATTAATTGCTTCTGGTGAGGAGCGAGATAATAAACAAATTCTCCGCCCAATGCAGGATCAGGATTTTTTCTTGTCCAGTAATCACGCTGAAAATATGGATCGGTAATGTAAATACCACCTTGTGCATCTATCCATAAATCGTTTGGTCCATTCAACTGATGACCGTGATGATCTTTCACCAAAACAGTAACCTTTCTTTTCATGTCAATCAACCACAACTCGTCAGATTCATCAGAACAACTGATGATGTTGCCTTTTGCATCAAAATACAAACCGTTTGCTCTTCCTGTTTTATCCATAAAAACAGAAAGCTTCCCATTCACATCATATTCCCAGATCTTGTTGTTTGGTTGATCAGTGAAAAAAATATTTCCATTTTTATCTGTGGCGGGGCCTTCCGTAAAACCAAAACTGCTGTCAATCAATATAAGCCGTGCGCCGGGTACAAGTATCCCGGCATTTACACTATCGCTTGTTTGTGAAAAAAGATAATCGCCGGAAATGATACATGCAATAAGCAAAACAAGAATGCGAATTGTTGTTATCGGTGTTTTCTTCATCATCTAAAATTAACCGAAACAAACGTGTTTGCGTTTTATTTCCTAAAGCAGAAAATAAAATTTTTTTATCGCGATAAATCTGCACCGGGAAAATGGATTATTCCTGTAGCGACATACACCCTTCAAGATTCATTTTTGTAAGCTCGTTCCGTAAATATGCCTGCTTTTGCAAAGCTATTTCCGTTTAAGACATTTGGAATTACAGACAGTACATTGCACCAGCCGGAACATTTAAGTCACTATCACCGTAATTTTTTCAATGCCCATCATTTCCAAACCGGAAGTGCGAAAAGCAGGCACGGGTACAACACAATAGCCATGCTGATTGTGCTATAAAATTGGAATGATATTTGGTAACCCTTCGTCTCTTAATAAAAGTTTAGCCATGAAGCTTTACATTAAGAATATGATCAGTAATCACTCAAAAAAAGAAGTAGAAAGGATTATTGAGCATATGGGATTACATATCGCAACGATAGAGATAGGAATGATAGAAATATATGAGAGGCTTACAAAAGAAAATTATAATGAACTTAGGAAAACCTTGATACAAAATGATTTTGAAATAATAACAGGCAAAGAAAATATTTTTATTGAAAAAATAAAATATGCGGTTATTGAAATGATTCATTATTCAGATGAATTGCCTGAAATTAATAACTCAATTTATATAAGCGAAAAACTTAGCGTTAATTATACCTATCTCTCAAAATTCTTCTCAAAGGCGAAACATATTACGCTTGAACAATTTATTATTCTTCACAAAATTGAGCGTGTGAAGCAATTGCTTTTGTATGATGAAATGACGCTTTCGGAAATTGCATGGAAACTTCATTACAGCAGTACCGCGCATTTATCAGCACAGTTCAAAAAAGTAACGGGAATAACGCCAACTATTTTTAAAAAATCAAAATTCAAAAAACTTATCCCTGTTGAAAACCTCTAAAGAAAAGAATTCATTTACCAGGAAAACAGAACTTCATCGACTATTGATGCTGCCACTATTGTTAATCAAAATTATATAAGATTTTATCGGAATTGTATAACAACTCTTGTTTTGAATTATCACATTTTTGCATGTTAGTTATTGACTCAATTTTTATTTTCATGTAAAATTTATCATTGCAAAATTTATGTTGAAAAGAAAATAGAATTGCAAATGATATACAGAAACAAAACTGACTTAGAGAAGCATTAAGCAACCATCATAGCATACCAGCCTGTTTAAATTTAGCACGCTTTATCACTTGAATTCTATTTTAATCTGCGATCTTATTATTTATTTAAAACGGCCTGCAATAACTGTTTTTATTACAGGGAGCAGAAGGGAATTTTATTGCTGCAATACTGACCATGCATGCTGATTATGTATCCGCCTGCTGCATGGCAATTATCTCATCCAAAACGAACCTCAATTATCTCATCTAAAACGAACTTTATGTCAAAAAATTTTCTATTAATTTTTTTACTCCTCGCATGCATAGCACATGCACAACAGTCCCGCCGTTATATGGCGGAAGGAATGCCTTTTACTTACACACACCATAAAAAAAATGAACAAGCGCAAGTGACTCATTCGCCATATCGAAGCATTGATGGCACCAATAATAATTTGAATCCTAAAAATCTCTCATGGGGCGCTTCCGATATTCCATTGTTCAGGGAATTAAAAGCCGATTATGATAAAAGCGATTCGAAGAATGGAATGAGCGGGCACGACAGACCTTCTCCCCGTGAAATTTCCAATAAAATAGTAAGGGAAGATTCCACATCCTTTAATTCAAGAAATTTAAGTGCGATCACTTATGTGTGGGGACAATTTCTTGATCATGATATATCGCTTACTCCCGGAGACCTCGTAGAAGAAGCGGATATTCCACTGCCCGCTGATGAATCACTATTTACTGCACCGATCAAATTTTTTCGCAGTGCGGTAAGGGAAGGTACAGGCATTACAACAGAACGCGAACAAAGCAATCTTAATACTTCATGGATCGATGGCAGCGTTGTTTACGGAAGTGATGATGAAAGGGCCGCATGGCTGCGAACGTTTAAGGGCGGAAAAATGAAAACGTCTGCAGGAAATTTTCTTCCATACAACACTGTTACAGGTGAGGCTAATGCAGCTATTGATGTAAAGGCGCCTTCAATGGCTAATGACGGGAACCATACGACAAAAACTTTTGTAGCGGGAGATGTAAGAGCTGCAGAACACCCGGGAATACTGTGTTTACACACGATTTTTGTAAGAGAACATAACAGGATATGTGATAGTCTTATTGCCGCTGGTTTAACGAATGATGAAGAAATTTATCAAAAGGCAAGAAAGGAAGTGGGAGCTGAGATACAAAAAATAACCTATGCAGAATTTTTACCCGCACTTGGTATAAATTTACTTCCTTTCTTTCCTTATACCAGCTTTTTGAGGCCGGATCTAACCAATACATTTTCAACTGCAGCATACAGGCTCGGACATACAATGGTTGCAGATGATATTTTCCTGCGCAACAATAACTGCGCTAATGTAGGTCCGGGTGAGTTAGATCTGATTGAAGCATTTTGGAATCCGAAGATCGTTACAACATACGGGCCGGATATACTGTTAAAAGGATTTGCAACCCACAAAGCATATGAAACAGATGTAAGAATAAATACAGTGTTAAGAGATTTTCTCTTTGGGAGTCCGAACGATGCAACAAGATTTGGTGTTGATCTTGCTTCCTTAAATATTCAGCGTGGCAGGGATCACGGGCTGCCCGATTATGCTACAGTACGTGCTTTTTACGGTGCAGGAAGGATAAGAAGTTTTGCTGATATCACTTCAAATAAGGCTTTGCAGAATAGTTTGCAGGAACTTTATCAAAGTGTCGACAATATTGACTTGTGGGTAGGTTTATTATGTGAAGACAGGTTGAGGGGTAAATCTGTTGGTAAAACGCTCAATGCCATTTTAACTGTGCAATTCACCAGGCTGCGAAACGGTGATTTTTATTACTACCTGCGTGACCCGTACTTACCTTCTGCTACAAAAGATAAGGTAAGGAGAATAACACTTGCACAGATAATACAACGAAATACAAATCTTACAAGTTTGCAGCGTAACCTATTTTTTGTTTTTCATTGTCCTGGAGACACGACTGAAGATTTTGAATTAGAAAATATTGCTGCAAATGTTGTAA
Organism: Chitinophagaceae bacterium; assembly: GCA_036558585.1. Classification (GTDB taxonomy): domain Bacteria; phylum Bacteroidota; class Bacteroidia; order Chitinophagales; family Chitinophagaceae; genus DATBFI01. The sequence continues at coordinate 1,552 of DATBFI010000049.1, read as the reverse complement.
CCACAAAGCATGCCCTTGCAGTTCGTACGTCAGAATTTAAGATATATCCTAATCCCGTAAAAGATGTATTGAATGTGGATATAGGAACTGCCGGCAAAAATTATCAAATAAAGATCTTTAATTCCATTGGAGTTCAGATCAGGGAAATTGAAGCAGGCAGTTCAAAGACACAGGTAAACGTAAGAGATCTAAAATCGGGCACTTATTTCATGCGAATAATCGCTGACAATAAAATTCAATCAACTATGTTTATAAAAATAGAATAGCCCAAAATATTTAAGGGATACATGAATAAGAATTGATTTTGTAGCCTCAGGCTGTAATGCTTGAGGCTTTTTTTGTAACCCATGGTGCTATAAAACAAAATGGTTTTTTAAAACAAAATGGTTTTTTTTGTAGCCAGCTTTTGAAATGCTATTTAACTTTTCTTGCGTCGCACTCTTGTACTGGTAGCAATTCTATTGGCCAGATATAGCTAAATTTCAAATTACACTTACCCATCGTCCTGCGCTGATTCTCTCTCTGCTCCCATTGGGAAAACAGAAATCTTCATTGGGAAAAAAGAAATCTCCGTTCGGAAAAATTAAAATTTCCCCAGATGTTTTTCTATCTACGTTGTGCTTATATATGAAATGTTATCAGCAAATTCATGAAAGATTATTTCCAATAAGCTCTCAACAAAAAAAATTGATTATGGTCAGACCGTTATTTTTATTATTGACGATAACAGTATCATCTCTGGTTGCTTCGGCAGAAGAATTATACATCAATGCTAAACAAGGTGATGATCACAACACCGGCTCTCAATCACAACCTTTGAAAACAATTGCGGAAGCTGCGAAACGAATTAATGCCAACACCGCAAAAGAAGCAACTACCATTATTCTTTCAGAAGGTGTTTACCCATTAACTGAAACAGTATCTTTTACCAACGATAAATTTTCTGCGGAAAACCGGTTAACAATACGGGCAGAAGTATTGCCTGATGACGCCAATTGGAATCCGCAACGCATGCCCATTATCACATCGATAATTGCCGGAACACCGGCACCGGGTGACGGAGAAGAATCCCGTGGATTGGAAATAGAAGCAAGCCATGTAACTATTGAAGGGCTGCGTTTTACCGGAAGCCCGGATTATTATTATATGACTGGCTACCAGGACAGGCGTTACTATCCCATTTGGCGTGATGGTAAAAATCTGGATGACCTTGTTGTAACACAATGCCTGTTTGCCGGCAATGTTGATGTGCTGCCCATTCGTGTAGCGGTAATTGCCAACGGCCACGGATTAGTGCTGGACCATTGTGTATTTTATAATTGTCAAAATCCTGTTGTGTTTTGGAATGCGCAAGACGGAACAAGCTATCATAATGCCATGCATTATTGTTTGGTATATGAAGCAAATTACAGCGGCGTATGGACAACAAGGCAAACAGGCGACGACTTTGAGTTTGATCACAATGTGATTGCCAACAGCCGGACAGCCTGGATAAGAGATGACAGCAGTACACACCATTATCAAATACATGACTGTATTCTAACAAACAATA
>DATBFI010000048.1:0-7093 GCA_036558585.1 Chitinophagaceae bacterium | reverse complement strand
TTATATTTTGATGAATATAAAACATACACTTTATACATAAATAAAAAAGCCTCTTTCGAGACTTTCATTTGTTGCGAAGGGGGGATTCGAACCTCCGACCTTCGGGTTATGAGCCCGACGAGCTACCACTGCTCTACTTCGCGATGTGGAGCGCAAAGATATGGCGGCACAACTTACAAGCCAAACTTTTTAAATTTTCACCAGGCGCTTTAACTAATCTTTTTTCTTGATGCTGGAGCCGCCACTTGCGTCAACACTTGTAATTACAGCACTCCCTTTGTAATTAATAATTGAGCCGCCACTTGCATCGGCCTTCAGTTCCTTATTAATGCTTAGGTTAATAATTGAGCCGCCACTTGCATCCACATCGCAGGTGTTTACTGTCAGACTAAAATCTTTAAAAATACTGCCGCCGCTTGCTTCTATAGAGGCCTTATCAAAAGACCCATCAAGGGTTGCTATACTGCCGCCGCTCAAATCTGCTTTGAAAGAATTCCCTTTCAGTTTTCCCTCTATAATACTGCCGCCACTTATATCTGCATTTAGATCATCTACTCCTATTTCATCCGCAAGTTTTGCAATAGAGCCACCTGAAACATCCAGGTAATCAAGCTGCGTAACCGTCACATACGCTTTCAATTTTTTATCACCCCGCCAGCCATTCCACATCTTATTTTCTATACGAATTTTTAAAATACCATCTCTTACTTCAGTTATTATTTTTTCAATAAATTTTGAATCATCCGCACTTACTGCAACGGCTTGTTCCTTCCCCTGCGAAAGAAAAAGCCTGATGCCACTGCCTACAGAAACACCATGAAAATTACTAACCTTTCTTACCTGCGCATTTTCATCATACACCAGGTTTTGGGCACGTGCATTTATGCTCATCAACATAAAAACAATACAAACATTTACTATAATTTTTCGCATATGATTTTTTGTTTGAAACGATTCAGAAAGCAAAAGGTTACAGCAAATTAAATTTCTGTGCTTATTTTTGCAGATACAATGGTAAGATAATTTCTGAGATTATGTAGCGGCAGTATTACTACTATTATTCTTCTGTTGTGTCACTCCCGCCTGACTGACTTAGTTAGGCAGAACCTCTACTTTTAGTAATACTGTTTGACAAATTCCAATTTCTTACCATTTTTCCCGGGGTGCTTCCCTATATCTGGGAGGCTGAGATTACACCCGTCGAACCTGAACAGGGTAATACCTGCGAAGGGAAGGTGAACACACTTCAAAATGTCCATCTCCGTAAGCAATTTTTCCCTGTTCCTAAATTTTGTGAATGTTTAAAAAAAGGATCATGAAAAAGTTGTTGGGAACGATAGCAATCCTGATGATAACGACTGCCAGTATTGCCCAAATCACTATTTCCGGAAAAGTAGTTGACAAACAAAACCAGCCATTGCAAAACGCGTCAGTTAAACTTAGCACTGAGGGGAAAAAAGAAAAAGTAATCATCACAAATGACCAGGGCTTTTTTAAATTCTCACACATCGACACGAATACAAATGCAAAACTCATTATTCAATATGTTGGGATGAAAACTTATGAAGAAAATTTTTCAGCAACAGAAAATAGAACCTTTAATATTGTTTTGCAAAACCTTGCCTACTTTCTTGAGCCATTAGAAGTAAAGGCGATCCGCGTATCGGATAAATCGCCATTCACTAAAATGGATATTACCAAACAGCAGCTTGAGAAAATAAATCTTGCACAGGACATTCCGTTTCTTTTAAATCAAACCCCTTCTGTTACAGTTAATTCTGATGCGGGCAATGGAGTAGGTTACACGGCAATACATATTCGTGGTACTGATGCGGCCCGCATAAACGTTACACTTAATGGCATCCCTTATAATGACGCGGAGAGCCAGGGAACTTATTTTGTCGACCTGCCCGATTTTGCTTCTTCTGTAAATTCAATTCAGGTACAGCGTGGTGTTGGAACATCCACAAACGGCGCCGCGGCTTTTGGAGCTACGATCAATATGAGCACCAACGAATTCCATGAGCATCCTTATGCCGAATCAAATAACAGTTATGGCTCTTTCAATACATGGAAAAATACAATAAAAGTTGGCAGCGGATTGATTGGCGATCATTTTACTGTTGATGCAAGACTCAGTCGCATTATCAGCGATGGTTACATTGACAGGGCAAGCAGCAACCTGCAATCATTCTATATTTCTTCTGCTTACACCGCCAAGAAAACATCAATGCGCCTTAATATTTTCTCGGGAAAAGAAAAAACTTACCAGGCCTGGTATGGTGTTCCCCATGATTCTTTACAGACAAACAGAACCTATAATCCGGCCGGTACAGAAAAACCTGGTGAACCGTATGATAATCAAACCGACAATTACTGGCAAAAACATTACCAGTTATTTTTTAATCAATCGCTTAATCCAAATTTCTCATTGAATGTTGCTTCATTTTTAACAAGAGGATATGGCTATTATGAAGAGTACAAAGCACAGCAATTGTATGCCGGTTATGGGTTAGAAAACGTTGTAATAAATGAAGACACGATTGCCACAACAGATCTTGTGAGGCAGCGCTGGCTTGATAATTATTTCTACGGGCAAATATTTTCCCTGCAGTATAAAAAAGCAAAAAATGAATTAACCCTGGGTGGCAGTTGGACAAAATACGATGGCAAACATTATGGCACTGTTATTTGGAGCGCCATGGGTGGAATTCCAAAAGACTACAAGTACTATGATTATCCTGCAACAAAAACAGATGCAAATATTTATGTAAAGTGGATGCATGAACTTACTACCAACTGGAGTTTATTTGCCGATATGCAGTATAGAAATGTAAACCATAAAATGAATGGCTTTGAAGGAAGCCCCGATCTTTTTGTCCATCGAAAGTTTAATTTCTTCAATCCTAAGGCAGGTATCAATTATTACAACAAGGGGTTGCATGCTTACATAAGTTATGCCCTTGCACACCGGGAACCAAACAGGGATGATTTCCAGGCAAGCCCTTCACAGCAGCCAACTTATGAAACCCTGCATGATTTTGAATTGGGCGCAGAGAAAAAAACGAGTCGCTATAACTATGCAGCTACGTTTTATTACATGCTCTACAATAATCAACTTGTGCTCACCGGGAAAATAAACGATGTAGGAAGTTATACGCGCGTCAATGTTCCCGGCAGTTACCGCGCCGGCTTCGAATTACAAGGCGGCGTTGTTGTCAGCAATTGGTTAAATGCTTCTGCTAATCTTACACTAAGTCGCAATAAAATAAAATCATTTACAGAGTTTATTGATAATTACGACGATGATAAGCAAACTGCTGCGCAGCATACCAACACAGCTATCTCATTTTCGCCTGCTGTAATTGGTGGTGGAGTCATTAATATATTACCTTTTCAAAATGCCGGGTTTAGTCTATCAGGCAAGTATGTGGGTAAGCAATACCTGGACAATACCCAAAATAATAACCGAAGCCTGGAAGCTTATTACACACAGGATGTACGTTTTAATTACCAGTTAAAGGATTTAATTTTCAGCGAGTGGAATTTAATACTACAGGTGAATAATATTTTTAACCGCCGATATGAACCAAATGGTTATACCTATCCCTATATTTATGGCGGCGAGTTAATTAATGACAACTATTATTATCCTATGGCAGGTACTAATTTTATGGTTGCAATAAATGTGAAGCTGTAACAATTAAAGCATTTTTAATACATCATGTTAGCTTGATAAGTATTTTTATTTCATTAAGTAATAATCAATATTATTGCAGTAGTTTTATCAGACCCACACAAAACTTTTACTACTTGTTGTGTTGATTCTAAACTGCTCAATAAAATTCCGGCGCACAAGAGTCCGTCTGAGGCGGAGCCAAAGCTTAATTCAGGCACGGGAATTCTGGCTCATACACCATAATAAATCCAAACATTTAGTGAATAAATAAATAACATGAAAAAAGGTTTATTAATTATTGTATTATGCTGTGTTGTATTTTTTTCAAAAGCTCAAAAGGAAAAGACACGGGGATATTTGTGTGCAAATGGTGGTATGAATTATGCTTCACTTTATGAGAGTTCGAAATATGCTGATGAAACCGTTGGAATAACCGGCCCCGAGCTTGGTCTCTCGTTGCGTGTTAAATACACTTCTTACTGGGGATGGGGATTTGAAGTGGGTGGATACTATTCACAGAAGGGCACAAAATTTAGCGGCGCAGACACAAAAGTAACACTTGATTATGCCGGCGTATTTGTTAATGGACTGGTGTATTTTCCCCTTGTGAATGAGGATGACATTTATGTTGGTGGAGGTATTTATAGTCTTCACGCATTTAACGGCACAAGTAAATCTGATACAGGAAGTTCATCAATTAAGTTTGGTGATACGTGGAAGAATTTTGATGGCGGCCTTCAGTTAAGAGCAGCTTATGAAATAAAAAAATTTGTGGCTCTCGGTCTGCATTATGATATTGGTGTATTTAATACGTTCTCTTCAACGGATCCAAGGGGTGATGATTTTAATGGAAGAAATTCAGTGATAACTCTATTCGCGTCTGTAAGGCTGGTAAAATTATTTGGAAAATAAAGAAACGATTTACCGCTTCCGCCGGAATTGTCTTGAAAAAAGTTTAGTGTTCCGGTTATATGTATACCTTTTAAATTTACACTCTTTCGCCAAACAGTAAGCTGCCGATACGTATCATATTGCTCCCCTCCTCAATTGCAATTTTGTAGTCGTTACTCATGCCCATAGAAAGAATTTCGGATTTCGGATTTCCCTGCCCGACTGCCTCGTTTACATCTGTTCCAGGCCGGTTGGACAGGAGGTGAATTCCGGATTTTTTAAATTTATCAAACAGAGCCTTTAAATATTTAAATTCCCCTCGCACTTTATCAGGATTATCTGTAAATGAAGCCATTCCCATTAAACCAACGACATTAATATTTTTCATTGGAATGTTTGTCAACTCATTAATCGTTTCACCAAGCTCCTTTTCATCAAAACCGAATTTTGTTTCTTCCTGCGCAATGTGCACCTGCAGCAAACAATTTATTACACGGTCAATTTTTTGACCCTGTTTGTTAATTTCTAATAAAAGCCTGTAACTATCCACACTGTGGATAAGGTAAACAAACGGTACTATGTGTTTTACTTTGTTTGTTTGCAGGTGACCGATAAAATGCCAGCGTATATCAGGTGGCAACTTCAAATTTTTTTCCAGGAGTTCCTGCCCGTAATTTTCGCCAAAATCTTTTTGCCCAAGCGTATATAACTCAAAAATATCTTCAACAGCTTTCGTTTTACTCACCGCAACAACTGTTACATTTTTATTCTTTACCTCACTCATTAATTCGGTATACGCCTCTTTATTTATTGCCATTCTAAATTTTTTGTAAAGATAACTTTGATGGAGAAAAGGTTTCGAGCGAAAAGCAGGCGATTAATGCTAAAGGATTCAGTATTACATCAGTAATAAAGCTACTTTGCCATTTGGCTTTTTGAAAGTATTTTCGCAGCCGTTTTAATCCATAAAGTCAATAAGTCATTTAGTCAATAAGTCATTTTATAAAAACACTTTGTGCTATCACAATAACCCAATCTCTTAATAACCAATGACTCAATGGACGATGACTGGCTAACTTTTCTAACAATTTAAATAATCAATGGTATGGCATACGACGTAATTGTACTCGGCAGTGGTCCCGGCGGGTATCCTGCCGCTATACGCGCTTCACAGTTGGGATTTTCTGTAGCTATAATTGAAAGAGAAAGTCTTGGTGGTATCTGTCTTAATTGGGGATGCATCCCAACAAAAGCACTTTTAAAAAGCGCACAGGTTTATGATAATATGAAGCACAGCACAAATTATGGCCTCAATGCAAAGGATGTACACGCAGATTTTGGTGCGGTTATTAAACGTAGTCGTGCTGTGGCCGATAAGATGAATAAAGGGGTAGGATTCCTGATGAAGAAGAACAAGATAGATGTGTTTATGGGAAACGGAGTAATTAAAGGTAAGGGAAAAATTGAGGTAACCGCAGCGGATGGAAATAAGAAAATGGTTGAAGGGAAATATATCATTATTGCAACAGGAGGACGCAGTCGTGAGCTGCCTAATCTAAAACAGGATGGTAAGAAAATAATTGGTTATCGTGAAGCCATGTTTTTGCCGGAACTGCCTAAAACTATGGTAGTAGTAGGCAGCGGGGCGATAGGCGTAGAGTTCGCTTATTTTTATAATGCACTGGGTACAAAAGTTACGGTTGTTGAATTTATGCCGCGTGTTGTTCCCGTTGAAGACGAAGAGATTTCAAAGGAACTGGAGAAGCAATTTAAAAAACAGGGTATTGAAATAATAACAAGTGCAACGGTTGACAAAGTTGAGATAAGCGGATCTGTTTGCAAAGCTTTAGTGAAAAAACAGGATGGCGGTACCTTAACGCTGGAAGCAGATGTTGTATTAAGTGCCGTAGGAGTATCTGCTAATATTGAAAATATAGGATTGGAAGAGGCAGGCATTAAGACGGAAAAGGGCAGAATTGTTGTTGACAAATATTTGCAAACAAATGTTCCGGGTTTTTTTGCGATCGGTGATTGCACCCCTAACCAGGCGCTGGCACATAAGGCAACAAAAGAAGGTATTTGCGCTTCAGAATATATTGGATTTCTTGAGAAAAAATTTCAGCATCAACCTGAGCCACTTGATTATAATAATGTTCCCGGTTGCACATACTGTTCTCCCGAAGTAGCAAGTGTTGGTTTTACAGAAAAAGCTGCGAAAGATGCAGGCTATCAAATCAAGGTAGGCAAGTTTCCTTTTATGGCAAGTGGTAAAGCAAGTGCGGCGGGCGCTACAGAAGGTTTTGTAAAAGTAATTTACGATGCAAAATATGGTGAATTTCTTGGCTGTCATATGATCGGCTATAATGTAACAGAATTAATTGCCGAGGTTGTTACGGCCCGTAAACTTGAAACTACCGGACACGAAATTCTTAACGCGATCCACCCGCATCCAACAATGAGCGAAGGATTAAAAGAAGCCACGGCAGTGGCGTATGGGGAAGCAATAGATATTTAGGCTTTTAG
>DATBFI010000047.1:0-8453 GCA_036558585.1 Chitinophagaceae bacterium | reverse complement strand
TGCCCAATGGCCGGGAAATCCCATGATAGGTAATTGCACAGTGCTGTCTCTTGAAGGCATTTTTCCATCACCGCCGTATTCAGGCGCAAGCACATTTTTCTTTTGTATCTGGTCGTAATAACTGTAAGGCCATCCAAAATTGTTTCCTTCTTTTATTCTCAGAAATTCTTCTGAGGGCAACACGGCACTTTGCCATGATGTAAATTTATCCGGCCACAACAAATGAAGATCATCTCTTCCATGCATTACTACGTATAAATTTTTATCATCCTTATTCCAGTCCATTGCCACAACACTTCTGATTCCTGTCGCAAACTTTTTTCCGTCTTTTTGAGTAAGACCAATTTTGTCTGCATCAAACTCCCAGATGCCTGCATAGTTCTCCAGTTCAGGACAGGGGTCGAGACCAGAGAAGCCGGGTGTTCCGCCCGGTGTTCTTACCAAATCCTGGCATGCATTTGACGGCGCACCAAATGGCACATACATATGGCCGCTATCATCAAATGAAACAGGCTTGGTGATATGCCAGTGTGAACCGCGGGTTCCGTCTTCTTCCGTAAGTACTACTTCTGTTTTACTTTCAGGAATGAGTTTGCCCGGCGTTAATTTATTCCTGTAAATAACAAGCTCGGAACCATGGTATAAATAACCATTGTATATGCGCATGCAATTGGCAAGGCTTCCGGGATTATCATAATCTCCAAAACGAACAATAGAATCTGCTTTGCCGTCGCCGTCCACATCTCTTAACGCCACATTCCCACCTTCACCTTTTTTTGCATGGTTTAGTTTTACATAGATGTCGCCATTATCATTCACTGCGAGATGTCTTGCAGGACCTATGCTGTCGGCAACGACAACTGCTTCGAAACCGCCGGGAAGAAAAAGTCCGCCGTTGCCAGGATCACCTTTTGGTAATGGTGGCTTTGTGTTGCATTCAATGATACAGGCAAGAGTGAAGAAGAAAAAAATTTCTTGTGCAAATAATATTGATTTGTTTTTTCTACTCATGCTGTATACATGCCTAATGTTGTTTTATAATAATTGATATACTGTTTCTCAAAAAGCACTCTTTAAATTAAGTTGTATATATCCCTCCTGCGTCGGGATGACAAGTTGAAGGAAGATGATAAGCATGGATCAACATTTAGCTTAATTAAAAAACCCTGCACTTGTCATGCTGAACCTGCCTGTCGGCAGACAGGGAATGCGGCATCTGTTTCGCGTTGCTCAATAGAATTACGCTAAGTACAAGTGTGCAACAATGTTCAATGCTTGATAAAATTGTTGGGTTCATAAAAAAATTGAAATACTATTGCTTCCATGGTTGCGCTGCGAGACCGTTAAGGTCCCAAACAATTTTTCCCGCGCGAACCGTTAGCTCTGCTTCCAGTTTTTTATTTCCTTCAAGCCTGTTGCCACCTGCATCAACAAAACCAAACTTTCCACTTAATAAATTCAATACAGCAATATCTGCAACTGTACCTTCACTGAGATTTCCAAGATCTTCGCGTTTAATCTCTTTCGCAGGATTCCATGTAGCACGTGCAACAACATCTTCGAGGCTCATGCCGATGGCCATGTATTTCGACATGATGTTCAGCATGCTCTTCATACCGGCGTTCATGCTGAAACGATGCAGGTCGCTGCCAAAAGAATTGGGTGCAAGACCCTGCTGAAACGCAGGCACAGCCTGGCTAAACCAAAAACCCGCGCCTCCGTGACCTAAATCAAACAACACTCCTTTCTTCTTTGCTTCCAAAACAAACGGGCGGACCTTTCCCCCGCTATCCACTACAGGCATTCGCTCGGTGATCTGTTCATATGAATGCGTGATGATGTCACCGGGTCGCATCTTTTTCAGTTGGTCCTGCAAACTGTACTGTGGCAGATGACACTCAACAAACACCGGGGTATTTGATTTATTGGCTGCATCCAATGCTTTGTCAAATGGTGCCCAGTCGCTGCCTGTGTAATGGCCTATCTTTATACCCACAATAATGTCTTTATATTTTTCCGCAACGAATGCAGCAGAGTCGGCATTCATATCAGCGATATCTTCTTCAGTTGGTTTGCCACTCATGCCTGAGCCGGCAATATTTATAAACGCGAGAATGCGAGTTTGCGATTTGTCGATCACCTGCTCTTTGAACAATGGAAAATTGCGCCACCCGGAAGTGCCTGCATCCACAACTGTTGTAACACCTGATTTGAAAGTAAAATCATCCGGAGACACACTATAAATACCATTTGCAAATTTGTCCGGAGTGCTTCCAACAAATACATGCGTGTGAATGTCTATCAAACCAGGAACAACATACAAACCAGTTGCATCAATTGTTTTCTTTGATTGCGTTGCAGGAATATCATTATCCACTTTGGCGATCTTTCCATTTGCAACAGCAATATCCCTTATAGTATTAATATTATTTTTTGGATCGATGACATGCCCGTTCTTTATCAAAAGATCATATTGCTGTGCATGCAGATTAACCGAAAGAAAAAACAGAAAAATAAAAATGTTTATCCCCACTGCTTTTGAAGCAGAATTTTTTTTAACTGCCTGTTTAAAATTATTATTTCTACTTACCCATAGCGGTTGGTCAGGCGACCAACCGCGGCGAAAGCGCCGTTTCCGCCAGCTGGCGGATGACCGCCAACTTGTAGGCATTACAAAATTTTTTGAAATCCCTGTCTGCCGGACAGGCAGGAGTTTTAAAAAGCTTCGAAGAAGTATCGGAAAATAGTTTAATCGTTTCATCATTTATTTTTTTGCAATTCTTCTTCCCATGGTGTTGCGCTGATGCCGTTCAAATCCCAAACAATTTTTCCGGCACGTATCGTTAATTCTGCCTGCAGCTTTTGTGTGCCCTTCAGTTTTGTTTTTCGTACATCGGTAAATCCAAAATCTCCTTTGAGTAAACTGAAAACTGCAATATCTGCATCAGCGCCTGCGCTTAAATTTCCCAGTTCAGGTCTCTTAATTACATTAGCGGGATTCCACGTAGAACGAAGGATAACATCATGCAAACTCATACCCATGGCGAGAAATTTCGACATAACATTACTCAGGTCTTTCATTCCTCCGTTCATACTTTCTGCATGTAAGTCTGTACTGATCACGTTCGGCTGAAAACCTTGCTGCATCGCAGGTACAGCCTGTCGCCAGGAGAATGCTCCTCCCCCATGACCCACATCGAAAACTATTCCTCTCTTCTGCGCAGCAAACACAAATGGTTTTACTTTACCGCTGTCATCAACAATGGTCTCTCTAACGGTTGGTCCATATGAAAATGTGTGTGTAAAAATATCTCCCGGCCTGAGATGTTTCATAAACAATGCTTCGATAGAATTGGGAGGCTGATGCTCGCCGAAATCAACCATCACCGGAACATTTGCAAGATTACCCGCTTCCACTGCACGATCAACCTGGGTAAAATCGCCCCAGAAATGCGCAGCTTTTATTCCAACAATAATATCGGGAAATATTTTTTTTATCATATATGCGGTCTGCTGCGGGTTCATATCAGTTACGTCCTGTTCTTCAAAACGACCCACCATACCATTGCCAACAATATTCAAAAATGCAAGCACTCTCGTCTTTGCTTTGTCAATCGTTTGTTTTTTGAACTGACGAAAATTTCTCCACCCGGAAGAGCCTGCGTCTACAACAGTTGTAACGCCTGCCCTGAATGTAAATCCGTCAGGTGCCAAGCTTGTTAAACCATTAGCAATATATGCATCCACGTCCGTTCCATTAAAAACGTGTACATGCATATCAATAATGCCAGGCGTAACATAAAGCCCGCTTACATCAATAACCTGCTTTGCATTTTTTTCAGGAATATTTTTTGCCACCTGGAATATTTTACCATTTGCAATGGCAACATCCATTTGCTCATCAATTTTATTTTTAGGATCGATCACATGTCCTCCCTTTAATAAAATATCTATCTGCTGTGCATGCAAAACGTTTACAGCAAAGAGCGTTATTAAAGTGATTAAAATTCTTTTTTGGAAAAATTGTTGTGATGATTTTTTTTGATGAAGCATGAAGAATATTTTATAATTTTTTTGGACTCGGCGATTGAATAAACACGTAGCTTCTATTGCGTCGCACACTTGTACTGAAGAATTCCAATTCAACAGTTCGAGACAGATGCCTCATTCCCTGTCTGCCGACAGGCAGGTTCGGCATGACAAGCTTGCCTGTTGTCAGTAGGCTTAAGGTAGTTGATTCAACTAAAACTTTTTAGTCTTCATTCATCTTTCTTTGTCATTCCGACGCAGGAGGAATCTATTATTTGATTTTACTTTTATTCTCAAAATTCTCTATTCATTTGTAGATGCCTCCGGCACAGGAAAAATCGATTTGATTTCAAATACTTTTTGTAACCACTGAATGCTCTATTACCTATACACTTTTTGTCTTTTTTCTTTTTCAAATAATGTTGCGATGAAACCTGCGATAAATACAAATGAAAAAATGAAAATTGAATTTCCATAACCACCCAACAGCGTTACCAACGCCCCTATGAAAAATACGACCGTTGCAGTAAATAGTCTTCCCGTATTAAAACAAAAACCCGTTGCTGATGCACAAATAGCAACAGGAAATAAATTTGGAACATATACCTGCAATGCTCCCTGGCTTATTCCAAAGAAAAATGCCAGCACACCGATCTCAAAAAAAGTGAACAGGGAAATTGAAGCATTTAATTTGAATACAAAAAACGTCATGATGAAACACACGGCAAAACACATCAGCATTGTTTTGCGCAAACCGATCGCATTTGCGATCCAGCCTGAAAAAAAACTTCCTGCTAATCCTGCTCCTGCCAATATCATCATCGCTGATCCACGCTGTTGCTGCACTTCGGCATTTGTTGAAATGCTTTGAATCCAGGTAGGTGTCCATGAAAAGATTGCCCATAAGCCTATAAGCATTGTGCCGAATATCAATGAACCAAGCAACAGATCTTTTCGGTGAGCCGGAGCAAAAAGTTCTCTACTGAAATTTTTATTTTGTGATGTAACATATCTGTTTGCTTTCCATTTATCGGATTCAGGCAATACAAATACGGAAACCAGAGAGAGTAATACCGGCACAACACCTGCCAGAAATGCCTGGCGCCAGTCTTGCAATAAATTATTGATCGCTCCTGCTATAAAAAATCCCACCGGAATGCCAACACTTACAATGCCAAGCATCACTGTGCGTTTTTTTTCTGTAAAAATTTCGGACACAAGAATTGTAGTCGTTACGAGCACGCCTCCTATTCCAAATCCCGATAAAAACCTGCACACACACACCAGCAACCAAGATGGGGACACAATGGTCAACAGTGTAAAAACTCCGTAACAAAGCGTGGAGAGAATTACAGATTTTGAGCGCCCCGCTTTATCGCAGATGATGCCCCATACGATTCCCCCAAACATCCAGCCATAAAGAAATACAGCATTGATGTATGCGCTTACATTATTCATCTTTTCGTCACTCACATTCCCGAGCAAATCTTTCACAGTAACAGGCAGGTAAACCGACATGAGCATAGATACGATACCACCAAACACTGTACTTAGAAAACAGATGGTAAATATTAATGCAACATTCCCTTTTTGTTTTTCAACAAGAGAAAGCGAAGCAGTGATCACGTTGGTTCTTATCGTTTCTGTTTCCATTAGTGAAGAGGATCATTTTTCAAATGGTCATAACCTTGCGGCAATCTCCTGTACCCATTATTTACCAATCGTTCTCCAAGACCTTTATAAAAGTCAGGATCAGTTGGTGTCACTGTAGCAAGTCCATCAACATAGCGATTGTATAAGCAAAACAAAGCAGCAATTAAAACCGTGTCATGAATTTCAATATCAGTTGCTCCTTCTGCTTTTGCCTTTTCAACAGCTCCCGGTGTTACGCTTTTACCACTTTCACGCACCATTGATGCAATGGTAAGAAGTGCTTTCATTTTTTGACTTACAGGTGCCGTGAGAATATCTTCCTTTACTTTCTGTGATGTTTCAGTTTCCCCTAAGAGAAGATCAGCGGCGGCAGTATGTGCCGTGGTGCAAAACCTGCATTTGTTTCCATGCGATACAACTGTTGCGATCAATTCCCGCTCACCTTCAGTGAGTGTAGATGGTCCGCGCAATAAAAATTGCGTTAATTCACGAATTGGTTGTGCGGTATCTTTTCGATACTCCAGCAAACCCGTAATTCCGGGCAAATGATCTTCGAGTGGTATATATGGCATATCTATTTTAAAAAATTTTAAAAGTCGGCTTCAGCCCATCCGGGATAAACAAACTTCCTTAAATTTTTATTCCGAATGAAATATAAAATGTTCTTCCATCTGAAGGTAAAATTCCCGGACCAGGGTACATCGTAATTCTGCGACTGAAATATTTTTCATTGGTGAAGTTATTTACTCCGGCAGAAAGATGATATTGTTCTGCTAACTGCCAGTCAAAGCTCCAATCCCACACGTGATAAGCGGGTATCATGCCCGTTACCCCATTGCTGCTGGAAACGGTGTTGAAAGCATCGTTATAGCTTTTGCTTGTATAACTGTACTGGAAACTCGTTGTAACATTTTTTAGCTGAAACGTAACACCACTTTTGTTTATCCAGTCCGGCACATTCTCTACATGATTACCTTTTACACTTGTATTTACACCTGCTTTATTTATTTCCCCGCTTGTATATCTTGCATGATCGTAAGCCAGCGAATTAAATACACTGATATCGAAATTGTTTGCGGCTGCGTTGATCCATTTAAGTAAGGAAATGCTTATATAGGCTTCAACACCTTTTGCTACCGAATTACCGATATTGGTTGTGAACAAATAAGAACTGCCATCTGTATTTTGCTGAGAAATTAAACCAACCCTGTCTCCATAGAAAAGATAATAAGCATTGACATCGAACCGCAGAACTTTTTTATAGTGGCCGCGATAACCAAAATCAATATCATATCCTTTACTGTCTTTTAAATTTGGATCTATTTTATCTACTCGATCTGCGGGTGTAACATTTGCATACAGGTAGGGGCGATATGCCTGTGAAATATTTCCATACAACTGTGTTGAGCGACTTAACTGGTATTGGGTGCCTGCTCCAAACAGCGGGAAATTTCTTTTGCTCTTGTAGGAAACAGGAACTTCATTGCTTATAAAACCGCTGAGATCTGTTTTGATGATCTCGTAACGAATACCGGGCGTTATGGAAAACCGGTTGCTAAGCTGAAAAATATTTTCTGCAAATGCAGCATAGTTATGTGTTGTGAAATGCAGGTCGATAGCATAATATTTCGTAAGGCTTAAATCAAAATCGTCACCCGTTGTACCAACACCTTTTTGTCTGCGTTTAGTTGTTTGATTAAAATAGCGAATGCCTCCGGCAAGGACACTTTTTATAGCACCGATACGATAAGAATGCAGTAGCCGTGCTTCTGTTGTAAAGCCATTGTAATAATCGCGGTCAACCTGGCGGGGATTGTAGCTCCCAAGAGCCACATTGAAAGTATCGGGAATATTTGGTGTGTTTATAAACTGAACGCTGTTGCGTTCTCCAAACAACGCATGCGTTGTTATTTCAAGACGGGTATAATTTGAAAATTGATATTTAAAAATCAGTGCCGGTATATTGATAAAGGGTTGAAAATAATTTCTCGAGCGGAATGATTGTTTTGGATTCACATTGAACTGCGAATCGGTTAACCCACCCGAAATTTGCTGAACATAATCCATTCGTGAAAACTGGAATGCAAGACTTGCTTTTGGTGTAAAATGGTAATCGAGGTTGATATAGTAAGCATGATAATTAAATGTGGCATTATCACGCCAGCCATTACCATGACGGTAATCAAAGTACCCATAATAATTAAGTTTCCCTATTGTACCACCAACAGCATTATAAGAATTGAATAAATTATTACTGCCGGTTGTTTGCTCGCTCTCTACAGCAAATGGTTTTGAGCTGTCGCCTTGTTTCATTACGTAATTCATCATACCACCGAACTGCGAACCAAATTGTAAAGCCGCAGAGCCTCTAACCAATTGTACTTCCTGTATTCCCTGCATAGGTGGTGTGTAATGATCTTCCGGATATCCAAACATATCAGAATTGGTATTGTAACCATTTTGCCGCATATTCATTTCAATAGAGCGGTGCGAATCGGTACTGCGTGAACCAATATTTACCTGTGTGCCTGCACCATCCATGTCCCACATTGTGAGTCCGGGCATTTGTGCAAATGCGGTCCTGGTAAGATTTTGCGGAAGGTTTGCAATTTTGTTATTGCTGAATGAAACATTATTTGTTTTTTTTCCTGCGAAAATATTCATGCCCTGAACATCAGGAAGGTAAGTGGCATCTTTGGATCTTATATAAGCATTTACAATAACACTGTCAAGAGTTGTTGTAGGGATAGTATCATTTTGCGATGTTCCAA
>DATBFI010000046.1:0-6565 GCA_036558585.1 Chitinophagaceae bacterium | reverse complement strand
AGCGCTACGCAGTGAATAAGCTGACCGGAAATGTTTATGCGGAGATCCCGCAACAAGCGGGATGAAGAGCTTAAGAACGGAATAACGCCCCCTAAATCCCCTAAGGGGACTTTGAAAGGGGCTTATATATATGAACAATTTTAAAATCATGATCATTCAAAAAGTCCTTCTCCTGCCTGCCGACAGGCAGGCTTGAGGGAGACTTTAGGAGGGTTTTATGTTTAAAAATTATTTCAAAATCGCATGGAGAAATCTCCTGAAAAATAAAACTTCTTCTTTTATTAATATAAGCGGATTAGCCGTAGGAATGGCAGTTGCAATGCTTATTGCACTTTGGATTTTTGATGAGCTTTCATTTAACCGCTATCATAAAAACTATGACCGTATTGTAAAAGTAATGGACCATCAGGGACGGCATGGCCAAAACAATACAAATGATGTTTTACCAATTCCTCTTGGCATCACACTTCAATCAAATTATGGAAATGATTTTAAGTACGTAACAATGGTGAGGGAGACAGAAGAACACGTGATCACATCCGGTGATAAAAAATTTACCGAAGAGGGCAATTACATGCAGCCTGATGCTCCTGAAATGTTCAGCCTGGAAATGATGTACGGCAGTCGCTCCGGCCTCAAAGATCCCAACTCAATTCTGCTTTCAAACAGGCTTGCAGAAAAATTGTTTGGGAATATTGACCCAGTTGGTAAAATCGTGCAGATTGATGCTAATACAAACGTACGGGTAACCGGGGTGTTTAGAGACCTGCCCGCTAATTCTGAATTCAGAACGACTACTTTTATTGCACCATTTGATCTTGCGAATTTTGATAAGACGGATTGGGGCAATTTCAACATGTACATTTATGCACAGCTTAATCCTAATGCAGATGCCGCGAATATATCAGATAAAATAAAAAATCTTCTCGCAGATAAAAATAAAGATCAGCAGGCAACGCATCACTTATTTCTTCAACCGATGAGCAAATGGCATTTGTATTCAGCATTTGAGAATCATGTGGAGGTAACCAGTGAACAAATGAAGTTTATCTGGTTCTATAGTATGATTGGCGTCTTCGTGTTGCTTCTTGCCTGCATCAACTTTATGAATCTTAGTACTGCCCGTTCTGAAAAAAGAGCGAAGGAGGTAGGTATTCGTAAAGCAGTAGGTTCACGGCGCAGGCATTTGATTCAACAATTTTACGGAGAGTCCTTATTGATATCTTTTTTTGCGTTTGCTTTATCCCTTGTACTCACTCAGCTCACTTTGCCATGGTTCAATAAAGTAGCCGATAAGGAAATAAATATTTTGTGGACTAACCCGCTGTTTTGGGCGTCGTGTTTTGTATTTATGTTTATTACAGGTTTATTGGCCGGAAGTTATCCTGCATTGTATCTGTCATCATTTAATCCTGTAAAAGTTTTGAAAGGAACATTTCATGCAGGGAAGTTTGCAGTTGCTCCACGCAAGGCCCTGGTTGTTGTTCAATTTACTGTTTCCATTGCACTGATAATCGGAACAGCCATCGTTTACCGTCAAATTCAATACGCAAAAAACAGACCCGTTGGATATTCACAGGCCGGTTTGATCAGTATGCAAATAAAATTGCCTGATTTTGACCAAAAGTACAATGTATTAAAAACTGAATTAACCAATACTGGCGTCGTAGCAAGCGTCGCAAGGGCAAACTATGCAATTACAGATACACGGGGATGGAACGGCGGTTTTTATTGGGGAGGTAACCCACCGGTAGAAGGGCAGTCGTTCAACACAATTTCTGTGTCGCAGGAATATGGAAAAACGGTCGGATGGGAACTGCTGCAGGGACGCGATTTTTCGAAAGAACTTGGAGGTGATTCTGTAAGTATCGTACTGAATGAATCGGCGGTGAAATTAGCAGGATTAAACAATCCTGTCGGTCAAACAGTAAGATGGGAACCCGGCTGGAGTGAACCGCGTTATTATAAGATAATAGGAGTAGTAAATGATATGGTAAAGGGTTCACCCTTTGAAGCAACTTTTCCTTCTGTTATTTTTTTAGGAGGTGGAAACTGGTTATTTATTAGCATTAACCCAAATACAAATATTCATGAAGCACTATCAAAAATAGAAGCAGGATTTAAAAGAGTAATTCCAACGCTTCCTTTCGATTACAAATTTGTAGATGAAGAATACGGTTTAAAGTTTGCAGCAGAAGAACGCATCGGAAAATTGGCAACCTTCTTTGCAGTACTGGCAATCATCATTTCCTGCATGGGATTGTTTGGATTATCTTCTTATGTTGCCGAACAACGAACAAAAGAAATAGGCGTTCGGAAAGTGTTGGGAGCATCTGTTTTCAATGTTTGGAAATTATTATCAAAGGATTTTATATCACTGGTCATTATTTCCTGCCTTATTGCTATTCCCATTGCATGGTATTTTCTTCATGGATGGTTGCAGAAATATGACTACAGAACAAATACGTCCTGGTGGATTTTCGCAGTTGCAACCGGCGGCGCATTATTGATCACGTTAATCACTATAAGCTTTCAATCAATAAAAGCAGCGACAGCAAACCCTGTCGCAGCGCTACGCAGTGAATAAGCTGACCGGAAATGTTTATGCGGAGATCCCGCAGCAAGCGGGATGAAGAGCTTGAGAACAGAGTAAATTTTTTTAAAAAGATCAGATATGAAATTTGAAAAATCTGTAACCATTCTTTATTCTGAAGATGTTACCAGGAGCGTGGCTTATTATATGGAAAAACTGGGTTTTGATGAAAAGTGGGAATGGGATAGTCCGCCAACATTTGGTGGAGTAGTTAAAGATGATGTGGAAATATTCTTTTGTAGAAAGGCTCAGGGTAATCCGGGTACCTGGCTTTGTGTGGTTGTTGACAATGTGGATGAATATTATGAAAGCATCAAAGACAAAGGTGCTAAGATTGTGGCGTTGCCCGAAAGTAAAGAGTGGAATATGAGAGAAATGCTGGTGGAAGATCTTGATGGGCACATCATACGTTTTGGACACCGGATTGAATGTGAACCGGAATGACCTGATTGCATTGAAATAAAATGTAGAAACGGAAACTAAAAACTTGTTCCATGGTTAAAAATTTTTTCAAAACCACTATTCGTAATCTTTGGCGCAGCAAGGGTTTTGCGGCTATCAATATCGCCGGGCTGACCATAGGAATGGCGGCCGCCCTGCTCATATTATTATGGATCCAAAATGAACTGAGCACTGACCGGTTCTATAGAAATGAAGACAGCATTTATTTGATGTATAACCGGGATAAAAACGCGGCTGGCGAAACATGGGCCTGGCCAAATACACCGAAAATTTTAGCCACCACATTAAAGAAGGATTATCCCGAGGTGGAAGATGCTGTAAGATTCAACAACATTACTTTTTTACTTTCCGTTGGAGATAAGCGCTTGAATATAAGAGGTGCATTTGTTGACAGCGGTTTTCTTAATGTGTTCAATTTTCCCTTGCTGGAAGGCAATGCAGAAAATACATTGAAGAATAGCTACAGTATTGTGCTCACGGAAAAATTAGCAAAAAAATTATTCGGTAATGAAAGTGCTTTGGGCAAAACGGTGCGGATTGACAGTGTGAATAACTGCACAGTTACTGCAGTGCTTAAAGACTTAAAAAGCAATACACAGTTTGATTTTGAATACCTTCTTTCCTGGTCTTACATGACGAAGCTGGGTTGGGATGATGATAATTGGACCAATAACGGGGTTTTTACGTATGCATTATTAAAGCCCGGTTCATCGCAGGCTGCATTTGACGCAAAGGTGAGGACCATTACTATTGACCACACTAAAGGAACACTGAATGCTTCAACAACAGAAGTGTTTACCCAGCCATTAAGCCGGGCATATTTATATTCAAAATCAGATAATGGAAAATTAGCAGGCGGACCTGTGGAAACAGTGAGATTGTTCGGAGTAATAGCTGCCTTTATCCTGCTGATCGCCTGTATCAACTTCATGAACCTAAGCACTGCGCGGAGTGAGAAACGCGCAAAAGAAGTGGGCATTCGTAAAGTAATGGGCGCACAAAGGTTAAAATTGATCATGCAGTTTTTAGTTGAAAGCATTGTATTATCTTTTGTAGCTTTTGTGATCGCACTGTTCCTTGTGCAGGTTGGTTTAAAAGGCTTTAATGAACTGGTAGGCAAAGAGCTTTTTGTTGACTATGCTGATCCATTTTTTTGGCTATTTGCAATAACGTTTATTTTATTTTCAGGTATCCTCGCCGGAAGCTACCCGGCATTTTTCCTTTCGTCTTTCAACCCTGTAAAAGTTTTAAAAGGAACATTCAAAAAAACAAATGCTGCTGTTAATCCGCGTAAAGTATTGGTGGTGCTTCAATTCACATTTGCCATTATCCTTATCATCAGTACCATAATAGTGCAAAGGCAGATAGAGTACGCATTAGACAGGGACGCAGGCTATAACAGGAATAATCTTATCTATACGTTTGCGCAGGGTGATATCCCGATTCGTTATAATTTGATAAAGCATGATCTGCTGAGTAGCGGGGCAGCTTTATCTGTAACAAGATGCGCAAACCCTATTACAAGAAGATGGAGTGATAGCTGGGGATACGCGTGGGCAGGCAGTACCAAAGAAGATGAGAAGATTGACTTTGTTCGCCTTGGTTCAGATGTGGATTTTGTAAAAACAATCGGTGTAAAATTGATCGCGGGCCGGGATATTGATGTATACAATTATCCTACCGACAGCACTGCCGTAATGCTCAATGAATCGGCGGTAAAACTCATGCACCTGAAAAATCCGTTGGGTGCAATAATAAAAGAAACAGATGGTAGCGCACAGTGGCATGTTGTGGGTGTAGTAAAAGATTTTATCCTGGAATCGCCCTATCAAAAAGATATTAACCCAATGATGATCTACGGACCAGGAAAAGATTTTGGATATGTTGTGCATATAAAATTAAATCCTGCCAACAGCACCGCTGCAAACCTTGCCAAAGTGGAAAAAATATTTAAGGAATACAACCCCCAATACCCATTTGAGTATGTGTTTACAGACGAATCTTATGCTAAAAAATTCAGCGATACGCAGCGGACCGGTAAACTGGCGGCATTGTTTGCAGGGCTTACTATTTTTATTTCATGCCTGGGTTTATTTGCGCTTTCGGCTTACATGGCGGAAAACCGTATCAAAGAAATCGGTGTAAGAAAAGTATTGGGTGCTTCTGTATTTAGCATAACATCACTGATGTCAAAAGATTTTTTAAAGCTGGTTATTATATCATTTATCATAGCATCTCCTGTTGCCTGGTTTGCCATGAGCAAATGGCTTGAAAGTTATACGTATCGTATTCGCATGGAATGGTGGATTTATGCTGCTGCAGGTCTGTTATCTGTAACGATCGCATTGATAACAATAAGCGCGCAGGCAATAAAAGCGGCGATAGCAAATCCTGTCGCAGCGCTACGCAGTGAATAAGCTGACCGGAAATGTTTATGCGGAGATCCCGCAACAAGCGGGATGAAGAGTTTGAAAACGGAATAGCAAGCCCTAAATCCCTAAAGGAACTTGGCTGAGGTAATTCTGTTCAACTACATATCTTTTATTCAATAATATTCACTGATGAGTTTTTTTGATTCTGCTCATCAGTGATTCTAAAACACTCCCTTTAGGGAGATGGAGGGCTTCATGTTTAAAAATTTTTTCAAAACCGCGTGGCGCAACCTGATGAAGAATAAGGGTTTTTCTTTCATCAATATTACAGGCCTTGCTATTGGCATGGCGGCAGCTATATTAATTCTTTTGTGGATTCAAAATGAAATGAGCCGCGACACGCAATATCCAAAATCTGGCAGGCTGTACCTTATGTATAATCGTGATAAATTCAGCGGGCAAACATTCGCATGGAGTTCAACACCCATGATAATGGGGCCAACGCTTAAGAATAATTATCCCGAAGTGGAAGATGCTGTACGTGTAAGCTCTGATGCAGATGCAAACTACCTGTTTACTGTTGGCGAAAAAAAATTAATTGAGCATGGCTTTGTTGTTGACAGCGGTTTCCTGAACATGTTTGATTTTCCTATGCTCTATGGGAATCCAACCAAAGCACTGGGAGGCATTTACAATATTGTTCTTACGGAAAAACTGGCTAAAACATTATTCGGCAATGAAAATGCAATGGGCAAAACCATCAAAATTGACAGCGCTGATATTTTTACCGTATCCGGTGTTATGAAAGATTTACCGAACACTACTTCTTTCCAGTTTGATTACTTATTACCATTTGCTTACCTGCATAAGTTAGGACAGGACGATGATGTTTGGGATAATAATTCTTTAAGCACATATATATTGCTCAAACAAAATGCATCGCTGAGCGCATTTAATGCTAAAGTAAAAAACATCACTATTAACCATACAAAAAGCAGCGGGCTTCCATCGACAACACAAGTGTTCAGTTATCCTGTTAGTAAAACATATCTCTATGGAAAAAGTGAAAACGGGCAGTTGGTTGCAGGCCGGATAGCAACAGTGCGATTGTTTGGCGTTATTGCTGCACTTATATTGC
>DATBFI010000045.1:0-3712 GCA_036558585.1 Chitinophagaceae bacterium | reverse complement strand
ATAAACGACAAACATCTCTCGTTCCCCACGCTCCTTATTCAGTTTCTGAAGAATTATGGAATTTAATCCGGCCATTCTTTTATGATAAAACGATCAGCATACATAACCAGGAAACTTCTTTTGAAGATGAGTTATTTATTCAGAATACGGGTGATTTTCTTCGTATGTATCAATTGATGGGAATAGATAACAGATTTTTTAGACCGACAGGTAAAAGCAGTTTGCAATCATTTTTTTATAAACTGGATAATGCCAGGCATGTGATCCTTGTTCATAACACTTTCACAACAGAAACAGATATTATATATAGTTCGCAGCTCGCGGCTCAAAGCTCGCAGCAATTGTCCTGGTGTTTGTGTATCAATGCAAATTTATATATAGATAATAGGGTGCCGCCTGTTGATATGCTTGTAAAAAACGAATGTACACTGGTATTGGGTACTGATAGTCTTGCAAGTAACTGGAGTTTAAATTTACTGGATGAAATGAAAAGTATTCAGCAGCATTTTCCGGGTATTACAATGCAGCGGCTTTTACAATGGGCAACGATAAACGGAGCAAGGGCTTTGCAGCTGGATCATGAGCTTGGCAGTTTTGAAAAAGGCAAACGGCCTGGTATTGTGTTGATTGATAATTTATATGATAAGGGTTTAACTCCACATTCAACAGCAAAGCGGGTCGTATAACAGGTATTAAGTTGTTGTGCGTAAGCCCGGCTCAAAGAACGGTCCTATGAAAGTAATGTCATATAAAACAAATTTGTCGCTTCATTAACCTCTTACTTATTTCTATCTTCATCTGTGTAAAACAATTAGCTATGAAAGCAAAACATCTTCTTATCATTCTGTTTGGCTTCGCTGGTTTATCTGCCGTATCGGCGCAAACCAAAGATGAGGTTGCTATTCGTGAAGTAATGGACAAACAAGTGAATGCCTGGAACAACGGGAATATCGATGTTTTTATGACAACCTACTGGAACAACGATAGCCTGTTGTTCGTGGGTTCCAAAGGCCCTATCTATGGCTGGCAAACAACACTCGAGAGCTACAAGAAAAGTTACCCTGATACTGCCGCTATGGGCAAACTTCAGTTTGAGATCTTAAGGATTCAATTTTTATCCTATAACTACAGCTTTGTACTCGGTAAATGGCATTTAACAAGGAGCATAGGCGATACAGGTGGTTATTTTACATTGTTGTTTCGAAAATTAAAAAAACAATGGGTTATTGTTGCGGATCATACCAGTAAGTGATCGAATGTAAAAAGGATATAAAGTGTATGGCTTATTGCAGGGGTTTTTTCCATAAGTGAATATAGAACCAAAGAAGCAATCCAAGGCTCGCAACAAACCAGATATAAAAAAGAATATTTGCGAGGGAGAGTTTATTATGTATAAATGCATAATCGTACATAATGCCAAGCGTTGAATTAATTGCCATCCAGGCAAGACCAACAAAAATTGATTGTGCCACACGAATTAAAAATGCTCTTACCTCCGGTTCCATTGAATAAATTGTTTTCAAAAGTACACAATTGAATCACGTGGGACATTCTGTTGTCACTGGTGGAAAATATATTAATGAAATTGCAAATAAATACTGCTCATGTTTTGTTTTCAAAACACAAAATTTTTTTATAAGTAGACGATACTACAATGACACGAAACAGCTTTAAAAAACTGAGGATATTATAAGAATAAATTCACATTTTCAGTCGATTTTTTTTATAACTTTTACGATGTTTTTATGTGGATAATTTTCGAAACTCAATACTGTCCTAAACTGTAAAGAAGAGGATGAGGATTTTCCACATGCTGTTAATATTTAAGAAGTGGTTTTTTCAAAGCATAAGAATATTTTCGTCAACTGCTTTAAAAGTAAAAACTGCTAAAATTAAAGCCAATATCTGAGAAACCAATTACTAACAATAAAAAACATGGAATCATGGCTAAACCACAGACCAAAAAAGGGCTTCAGTTTAATCGTCGCTTTACACGCGAGGGGGTAAGTCCTTTTGATTTGTTTGAATATGATTATCGAACAAGTATTATTCGTAATCCAAACGGCGAGATTGTATTTGAAATGAATAATGTTGAAGTGCCCAGGCAATGGAGCCAGATAGCAACAGATATTCTTGCACAAAAATATTTTCGCAAAGCAAGTGTTCCGCAGCCAGATGGTTCATTAGGCAGGGAGACTTCTGTAAAACAGGTTGCACATCGTATGGCCAACTGCTGGCGCGTTTGGGGCGAACGGTATGGGTATTTCGCCTCTGAAAAAGATGCGCAGGTTTTTTATGATGAAACGGTATACAGTATCCTTAACCAGGCATGTGTACCTAACAGTCCGCAGTGGTTCAATACAGGGTTGCATGAGAGCTACAACATTGTTGGGAAACCGCAGGGGCATTATTACGTTGATCCTGCAGACGACCAGTTGAAGAAATCACAAAACGCATATGAGCGCCCCCAGCCTCATGCATGTTTTATTCTGAGCGTGAGTGATGACCTTGTAAATGATGGTGGTATTATGGATTTATGGACGAGAGAGGCCCGTATTTTTAAATATGGTTCAGGTGTTGGAACAAATTTTTCTGCTATTCGCGGTGAAGGAGAAAAATTAAGTGGCGGTGGCACTTCCAGCGGTTTGATGAGCTTTTTAAAAATTGGTGACCGTGCCGCAGGTGCAATTAAAAGTGGTGGTACCACACGTCGTGCCGCAAAGATGGTGTGCCTTAATATCGATCACCCTGAAGTAATGAGTTTTATCAACTGGAAGGTGGAAGAGGAAAAAAAGGTAGGGGCATTAATTGCTGCCGGTTATGATTCTAACTATGAAGGGGAGGCTTATCTTACGGTATCGGGTCAAAATTCTAATAATTCTGTTCGCATCGGGAGTGACTTTTTTAAAGTGCTTGAAGAAGATGGTGATTGGGAATTGACCTCAAGAACAGACGGTCGTGTAATGAAAAAAATTCCCGCACGTGAAGTATGGAACCAGGTGGCATACGCTGCATGGCGCTGTGCTGATCCCGGCGTGCAATACGATACCACTATCAATGAATGGCATACCTGCCCGAAAGGTGGAAGAATCAATGCATCTAATCCGTGCAGCGAGTATATGTTCCTCGATAATACTGCATGTAACCTGGCAAGCGCCAACCTGATGAAATTTTTCGATACAGAAAAAAGTACGCTCGATGTAGAAGGTTTTGAATATACATGCCGCTTATGGACAGTAGTGCTTGAAATTTCTGTATTAATGGCCCAGTTTCCTTCAAAAGAAGTGGCGCAATTGTCCTATGAATACAGAACACTTGGTTTGGGATTTGCAAATCTCGGTACTGTGCTTATGGTAAGCGGTGTTCCATATGACAGTGAAAATGCCCGTGCCATTGGAGGCGCTATCACAGCTATCATGACCGGTGTTGCCTATAAAACATCAGCAGAGATGGCAGAGATTCTCGGGCCATTCTCAAAATACCAGGAGAATAAAGAGGACATGATGAGGGTGATGCGTAATCATCGGGCTGCGGCATATGATGCGAATGAAGCCTACGAAGGCTTAAGTGTTAAGCCTGTTGGTATCAACGCAAAATACTGTCCTGATTATTTACTGAAGGCAGCAACCAAAGCATGGGACGATGCTGTACAAATGGGTGAAAAATATGGATACCGTAATGCTCAAACCACTGTTATTGCACCCACAGGCAC
>DATBFI010000044.1:0-4449 GCA_036558585.1 Chitinophagaceae bacterium | reverse complement strand
AAATGATAGCTTTTTAAAAGCTTTTAATAAGCAAAAGAATGATGTTCTATACGAGATAAAGTTTAATAGAAAAGATTAAATAACCGCCTTGATGAAGCAATTAAATTAAATCAAAATTGCGCATAAATCACTCTTCAATTTTTACGCTCGTGATATGCCTGGTAGTGCTTCAACAATTCATCCCCACCAAAATCATGTTTTAAATCACGGACTACTGTGTGCACGTGATTCGCATTATTCTGTGTATTATCCAATTCAATGATTAAGGTAGGGCCCTGTATGCGATAGTAATATGGTTTTCCCATTACCCGCTGTGGTTCACCTATCCATGCGAATCGCAAATTATTTAAACCGGCACTTTCAATTTCATGCA
Organism: Chitinophagaceae bacterium; assembly: GCA_036558585.1. Lineage (GTDB taxonomy): Bacteria > Bacteroidota > Bacteroidia > Chitinophagales > Chitinophagaceae > DATBFI01. The sequence continues at coordinate 4,076 of DATBFI010000044.1, read as the reverse complement.
TCATATCATCTGCAAAATGCCTGGTGAAACGGTTAATATAAACGCTTAATAATTGCAGTAATATTTTTTGTTCTTCCTTATTTAATTCACCATACATAATGCCCTGCGGTTTTTCTATCATCGCTTTTCTGCTGTTGGAAGTTATAATATCACCCGGCACTTCGCTACTGATGACTGCTTTGGATAATTGCTCGCGAGTAAGCGATTGGATTAGATCGAAACCAAGTTCCATTTCATTTTTAAGTATTTGCTTGCCCTTTTGTGGTCCTGATAATACAATTGCAGGGTTAGCCCCCAGGAATCCTGGTGTACCTGCAACAATTTTGTTATTCATTGTTGAAAAATTGAAAGAGATATGATGCCCCTCAAATCGCCAGCCCCATGCCGTTTTTTCAGAAGGCTCTCCAAAGAAAATAAATGAATAATTTCCGGGATCGCGAAACCAATCGCCTTTCTGGCGGTTTTCCAGATCCTGCAACACATACTCCAACTGTATGATGTCCTGTGTGTGTTTGAAAGCTTCGTCACTTAGATAAAGCTTCAATAGGGCAAAAGCATCATCCTTTTGCTTTTCGCTAAGTTCACTGATCAAAATTCCTTTGCGATCTTTTAATGGTATAAAGTGCCAGTTATAGCGCTCATCACTGCCAAAATCGTATAATGCTTTAGTGCGTTGAGCGGCAGAAAGGCCCGATATAAATTTATTCGCTGCGAATGAATAGGTATTGTTTTGCCCTCGGCAATGTATTTGCAGGAGAAGACTTGTTACTATGATAATAAAACAGGTTTTCATAGTGCTGCTTTTGAATTGTTGATGCTATAAGTTAAGAATAGCAATTAGTTTTTTAAAATATTTTTTATACTTCTGATATGAGCATAATAATCGACTGTCCACCGTGTTTTTGCGCCTGAAAATAAGACTTCTTTCTAACATCATTAGTTGAGTTTATTCGCTGATAACTTCAAATTTTTCTCTTCATTTTTCCTTCGCATTATTACAAGCATAGGATGTATCTACCTTTGTAAAAGAGAAAGCTCTTCAAAATACCTATAAAACAATTGGCCCGATCGCAAGGTCTTAAAAATAATTTTCACTATGATAACATCAAACGAATTAAGGATAGGGAATTTGCTTTTTTGGAATCCAAAATTATCAAATCCCAATACAACATTAGAAGCAATGCAGATTGAAGTATGGGCAATATTAAAAGATAAGATTGGCTATACCTTTCCTGGAATAGAATATAGAGCTGAGCCTTTTGAAGATGACTTGTTGCAAAAAGAAATACGATACAAATCATTAGAAGAATTGGAACTTGTAGTCCTTACTCCTGAAATACTTGAAATGTGTGGATTTAAACAAGAGGATGATTCTTTTGACAGAAATGAGATTTTTAAAAACCAGAATACGCCTTTTTTAGACGTGGAAATAAATATTCTTGAATATAAAGTGCTGCTGCGGTTTACGAACGGTCAAACTGTAGAGCTGCCTTCTACATATAAATTTCTTAATCAACTTCAAAATCTCTACTTTATTTTAACCGGTGAAGAGTTGGAAATTAATTATTAGCGCGGATATTCTTCGCGTCAATATCTCTGGAATGTGTTTAAATTACCTGGAAGTATTTTGGCTCTTTAATGATTCTTCTAATCCCTTTATTATCCGCTCTAAGGCATTACTATCTTTTAGTTTTCCTTTAATGATTTTCCAGTTTATTGGCTTTTTCAATTCTATTGCATTTAGTAAGGGACGGTTACCTTGCAGCACAATTGAAATTCCTTCTCCTGTAACTTTTATATGCTCAATTTGTTGATTGATAAAAATCGTTTCAGCCTTTAATACATGGCTGCCTGTTCCGTCAGAGATATTAAAAAACCAGGGCATAAAAAATAATTTGAAGACAAATAGATTGTAACGATATTGAATTTGCCAGTTTAATATTTACAATTACTCCTGTCAATAAATTTAGGGAGCAATCCATTGCAAGATTAATGTTTTTTAATGTTTATTTTTTTTGCCAAGATAACGCGGTAATTTCCAGTAGCCAAAAAATATCTTTCAGAAGTAGAGATGCCTTGTACCCATAACGCATTTCCAGCCCAGGTAGTGCTTATGTCCCACGTACTGCTATTATAACCTATCGATGCTTTATAAATAGTAGCTGGATTTACTGCAACTCTATTGTTCTTTGCGTTAAGTTTTTGTTCCGAAGAAAAATTAAGACCAAGACTGCCAATTAATGAAGCTGTAACAAAAAAGTGCTTCTTAATCACAAGGGTATATGCGTAGCCTGCTCCGGGGCCTACGGTGAGAAAATTTATTTTATTAATTCCTGCCTGTGTAAATCCATTTTGTACAGGCTTTGGTACAATGGCACTGTCTCCTTTCATGATTCCATAAGAAGCTTGTCCTCCAAACAGTAAAGAGCCCGCAGATTTTTTTTGCCATTCATCCTGTACCATGGCAGCACGGTAAGAAAATCTTTCTCCATTCGTGAATCGATAGGCTGCTAAACTAAATAAATTCATTTTGGCATCCGGACGATAATAGTTACTGTTTATATTCTCAAAAGCGGAGCCTTTTGGATAAAAACCTTTATAATAAATTCCAAGTGCATCAATTATCCATTTGCGACGATACATATGAAGCTGCAGGTCAATTGAAGTTGTTTTATCTTTTTGGTGATCGGGATTCAGAAAATTAAACCCATAAGCAACATTAACGGAAAAACGACGATAAGAGGCTCCAATTCCCATATTCACCTTTGAGTTGCGGCTATATTTAAGATATTTTTGGTCACCGTGCGAGGGCAAAACAAACATCCCATATTTCTGTGATAAATAAATACGTGGTGTAATTGAGCCCGGGTATGTAGTATAATAAGTTGAGTCATGATAGTGTGCTTTTTGGGCATTGATTAAAGATGGCTTTAAAGTGAAGCAAAAAAAAATCACTAATATGAAAATGTGATATTGTTTCATTCTTAATTTATAAACCCAGCCACTCAAAATCGTTATAATTTAAATAGCAGGGACAATAACGAATTGTGTTTATTATTTCTTGTATGGCAAGTTGGTCTTTAACAATATACTCAATTTATATACCATACCTGATTACATTCCGCACAAAAGCGCTATCGCGGGCAGGAAGGTATAACTTTCATAGAGTATAAAAATTCAAAGTAAAAGTATATAGGGGTTATGTTTGAGATGATTTTTAGACCTTTTCACTATGCTCTTTACTGGCTTTCTTAAGTTCCCCGACAATACGGCTAACCGCTGGTATTGTTACTGTAAGAATGATTACTGGCATTACATACGGAAGATATTCTTTGAGGCCCGGAATACTACCAATCAAATAACCTGCCACTACGAATAAAGAAATCCAAAGTGTTGAACCAATGAATACGAAACCCATAAAATAATTAAAATTCATCCTGACCATTCCTGCAATAATCGGTGCAAAGGTGCGAATGATGGGAAATAATATGCCAATTGTCAACGCTAGTCTACCATATTTTTTATAAAATGCCTCTGCTGCCCTAAGATGCTTTTGCTTAAAGAATCTCGAGTCTTCCCGTTTGTATAACAAAGGACCCATTTTTCTTCCAAACAAATAGCCCGTCATACATCCTAACATACAAGCTAAAACTACGCAACTGCAAACAGTAATAAGATGATGGTGAAGTTGGCCTGTTGCTACAAACACGCCGCCAGTAAATAAAAAGATACCGCTTGGTACAAAGAAGCAGAAGAATAATCCCGTTTGGGCATAAACCGCCAGGAATATGATCAACAATCCTCCATATTGGATCATCATTTCAGGATCGAAGACTGTTGACAACGCTCTTCTTTTAAGAAGTTAGTGATAAAATTTAAGCTCGGGTTTGTATTACTTTTTGTGGTAAACATTGTAACCAACGGAAATTTCAAAGGTGGATTACTATAAAGTAATTCCGTGCTGCGCCATGTACAGATTAATAAGCTCTCCCAATTCTGCCGAAACTTCTGTTTGGTGATGTGTTCTTGTGTCAAGCCAGCGGCCCGCTCCTTCATCATCTTCAGTATATTCAATT
>DATBFI010000043.1:0-7412 GCA_036558585.1 Chitinophagaceae bacterium | reverse complement strand
AAGTTCCCATCTGCATCAGGAATATTAATTAAATCAAACATTTTTCCATAAACCCCGTAATCAGCACTACTTAGTATGTCAGAGTTAAGTATACCCTTTCGCTCCAATTCCCCCAATACAGACATTTGGTCTGCGGAATTCATGATATCATAATCATTGTATGAAGGTTTTAACCGCGTGCTAAAATTGCCGGTATATGAAATCAGAGCTTTACCCGCACGTCCTTTTTTTGTGGTAATTACAATAACACCATTCATAGCCCTTGCTCCATACAAAGCAGTAGCAGCAGCATCTTTCAAAATGTCAAAAGATTCAATATCATTTACATTTATTCCGGCAACGGAGGAGCCTAACAAAGTGGTAGGATCTCCACTGGATAATTGATCATTTGATATATTGACGATATCTTCCAATACCACCCCATCTACTACCCATAAAGGCTTATTGTCACCATTGATAGATGTTGCGCCACGCACCCGCACTTTAGGCGCACTTCCAAATGCACTTGAAACGTTTTGAACAGATACACCTGCCGCACGGCCTTCCAGCATGCGACTTACATCAGGCACGCCATCTATCTTTACTTCGTCAATTTTCAGGTTTACCGCAGCGCCGGTAAATTTCTTTTTTTCAATCCTTTGAAAACCTGTAACAAAAACATCTTCCAAATTACGTGCTGCTGAACTTAGGGGTATAACATAATTTGTATTACCAGTTAAAGTTATTCTCCTCGTCGTATAACCTACATATAAAATTTCTAACTCATGAACACGCACAGGTATTGTTAATTGAAAATTTCCGGCAGAGTCAGTAAGGGCATGACCTCCTCCACCCACAGCAGAAACAGTTGCTCCGCTTAGAGGCTTTGCATTTTCATCGGTCACTTTGCCTGTTACTGTACGGTTCTGTGCGAATAGCGGAGACACTGCGAGACACATAAATATTGGTAGCAAAAGGTTTCTCATAAACACCTAAAAGTTTTGATTAAAAATCGCGCTCAAAATAACGGATTACAATCATAAAAGACACGCAAGGTGTACAAAAAGTTGCAAACCGGGATATTATTTACATGAGTGATTTATAGAAAATAAGCATACAAATAAAATTAAGATTATAAAGACTATTTAAAATTCTGATCGGTGAGTGCATTTATTCAACAACAATGGAAAGAATAAGCATCACCATTTTATCAAAAAATCCTTTAAACGTCTCAACATCTATTTTTATTTCATCGTTTCAACCTCATTCTCACTCATTTTTGATAAATCTTGTCCGGGTCCAAATTAATTCTGAGTATTATTGGGACAGGGTGCTGGTTTCAATACCTTTCTTATTTGCACTTGGCTCTTTCTTTATTTTGCTATTACTTAATTTCATTTATGATTTCTCGTCGGGGGACAATTCACCACACCGCTTGTCATTCATGATGTTCCGTTACTTTTGCAAATTGTAAATTAAAATAAATGGCTGAGAGAGGAATTATATTGATGAACTTAGGCTCTCCCGATTCTACAGATGTAAAGGATGTGAAAAAATATTTGAGAGAATTCCTGATGGATGAGAGAGTGATCGATGTTCCTTACCTGCTGAGAGTTCTTTTAGTGAAGGGAATGATCGTTCCGTTTCGTGCACCCAAATCTGCAGAAGCATATAAGAGCATTTGGTGGAAAGAAGGTTCACCCCTCATTGTGCTGACCAAGCAATTACAAAAAGCTGTCCAGCAAAATTTTGATGAGCCGGTTGAAATAGCTATGCGTTATGGTAATCCTTCCCCAAAAGCATGTTATGATAAATTGTTGAAAGCAAATGACGGAATAAATGAGATCATATTGTTTCCGCTGTATCCTCACTATGCAATGAGCAGTTATGAGACTGCAGTGGAATACATGAAAGAAGTGCATGAAAAATATAATTACCCGTTTAAGCTTACTATTATAAAACCTTATTATGATGATGCAGATTATATCCAGGCACTTGCTGAAAGTATCAAACCATACCTGCAACAAGACTTTGATAAATTATTATTCAGCTATCACGGAGTACCTGAGCGGCATATTTTTAAAGGAGACATTACCGGCGGCCATTGTTTAAAATCATATGATTGTTGCCATGTGACTTCATCTGCGCATACACAATGTTACCGTCATCAAACAATAGTTACGACAGAATTGGTTACTAAAGCGCTGGGTTTATCAAAAGAAAAAACAGAACAATCATTTCAGTCAAGACTTGGCAGGGATAAATGGCTTACACCTTACACCGCGCAACGGTTGTCAGAACTACCCAAAGAAGGCATAAAAAAACTGTTGGTTGTTTGCCCTGCATTTGTAAGCGATTGCCTTGAAACACTGGAAGAGATTGCTGAAGAGGGTAAAGAGATATTTTTACACGCAGGTGGCGAAAGTTTTATCATGATACCTTGTTTAAACATACATCCGTTGTGGGTCAAGGCCGTAGTAAAGTTTGTGAGACGTGAAATAACAAATGTGAAACGTGCGATTGATTAAATAGAATTTGTCGAATGTATCAGAATGCTTTTAAAAAATGATAAACTTATAAATTATAAACTATTGGCAAGCTCTCACGTTTGTCGTCTCACCTTTTACGATGTATAATTATCTCAAGGCACTCCACATTATCTTTATTGTTACCTGGTTCGCAGGTATGTTTTACATGCCAAGATTTTTTATTTATAACACCGAAGCCGAGGAAAAAAATGAAACGGAACGAAGAGTTTTGCGGGAACAGTTTAAAATGATGATGAAACGTTTATGGTTTGGCATTACATGGCCTTCTGCAATACTGACATTAATATTCGGGCCATTGGTTATGGCTGCTGGCGGATGGAATAAAACAGTTCTGGAACCGCAGGGCAGGTGGTTACTGATCAAACTGATTTTTGTTGTGCTGTTGTACTTATATTTCTTTTCACTTCATCGCATTTATAAGCAACAAATAAATGGCATTTTCAAATACTCTTCACAACAACTTCGGGTATGGAATGAAATAGCAACAATTTTTCTTGTTGCTATTGTAATGCTTGCCGTAGTAAAACAAAGTATAAGTCTTGTGTGGGGGCTGGTTGGTTTAACCGGGTTTGTTATAGTATTAATGAGCGCAATTAAAATTTACAAAATGGTCAGAAGCAAAAAATAATTTTGAAGTGATAAATATTGAGGTGGTTATTGCAATTATGTCTTGCAGGGTCCTCATCGTTTATACTGCTTTGCTAAACACTCTTCTTTCTCCCGTTTGTTCATTACGCAATAAATGCAAATCAAAAGCCTTACAAATATTCCTGATAAATTGCCTGCCCTGTTGTGTTACACAGATCCCTTCTTCATTCCAGGCAACAAGATTATCTTTCTCCAGTTTTCTCAATTCAGGGAAGCTGAAAATTTTAAGCACAGGCAAATCCGCTTTACTAAACTTCGTTTTTGCCTTACAACTTATGTCTAAAATATATTTTCTGAAAGAAATATCTTCTTCATTCAGGAAATATCCTTTTGCAACAGCAAGATCATTGTTTGTGATGTTTGCATAATAGTTATGTAAAGTCTTTTGATTTTGGGCAAAGCAAATTCCAATATCACTTATGCTTGATACACCTAATCCCAGCAGCATGTTTGTCCGCTGGGTCGTATAACCCATAAAGTTGCGGTGCACGCAACCTTGTTCCCATGCTTTATACAAATCATCGCCGGGTAACGCAAAATGATCCATACCGATATCGCTATAGCCATGTTTAATAAACAGTTGCTTACCGAGTTGATATAATTGCATTTTTAGTTCAGGACCCGGCAAATCATTTTCATCAAACAAACGTTGTGCTTTACTTATCCATGGCACATGAGCATAACTGTAGAATGCAATGCGGTCCGGATACAAACTCATGCTCTGTAAAATAGTCCGTTCAATACTTCTTATTGTCTGACATGGCAATCCATAAATCAAATCAAAATTTACCGACTGATAACCAATACTTCTCGCATCTTCTGTTGCGCGTCGCACATTTTCGAATGGTTGAATACGATTAATCATGCGCTGAACCTTGCTGTCATGATCCTGCACACCGTAGCTCACTCTTCTGAAACCTGTGTTGTATAAGGTTTGAAGATGTTCTTTTGTTGTATTGTTCGGATGGCCTTCAAAACTAAATTCATGGTTAGAATGTATAATTGAATCATCCAGGATTGCGTGCAATAATTGTTTGAGATTTTCGGGAGAAAAAAAGGTTGGCGTTCCTCCACCCAAATGCAACTCCCGGATTACCGGTTTTTCGCACATCAATGTTTTATACAAATTCCATTCTTTAATGATCGCCTTCAGATAAGTTGATTCCACGCTGTGGTTTGTGGTAATTTTTTTATTACAGCCGCAATAAGTGCATAAAGATTCACAAAATGGCAAATGGATATACAGACTTATTCCATCGTTGTTGTTCCTCGGGAATTGTTCAGTAAAAGCTTTTTTCCATTCGGCTTTGCCGATCTTCTCTTTCCAGAAGGGAACGGCAGGATAACTGGTATATCTCGGAACAGGTACATTATATTTCTGTAAAAGGGATAGTGGTACCATAACTGAAGCAAAGCTATGCCTGGCGCTGGTTACAGAACATGACGTTAATCAGGTTTTTGAATTGAATTGTCATTAAAGTTTCATTTTTGTGTGATCACTCCAGCATATTACAAACAGCATTAAAATTATTTTCACACGTATGTTTTGTCCGGGTAACTATCCCCCTCTCTTTTATAGGTTTAGAGGTTTAATTAATATGCAATCGATATGTTTGCACAAATCATTGCCATGCGACCCGTATCTTTTTTAATTGCCTTGTTCATTTTTGTTGCTGATAAAAAACAACAGGTTGATCTAATAGTTCACCACGGAGTTATTTATACAGTTGACAATAATTTCAATACAGCAGAAGCCTTTGCAGTGAAGGATGGAAAAATTGTTGCGGTTGATAACAATGATAATATACTCGACAAATATGAAGCAAAAGAAACAGTGGATGCGCAAGGTAAGCCAATCTATCCCGGCTTTATTGATGCACACGCACATTTTGTGGAATATGGCCGATCATTATTCGCCGTTGATTTATTTGGATGCAACAGTTTTGACGAGGTGATCGAAAGAGTAACGAAGTTCGCAGCAGGGCATCCAAATGAAGCTTGGATAATTGGAAGAGGCTGGGATCAAAATAAATTTCCGGGCAAAACATATCCAACAAATGAAAAACTCGATCAACTTTTCCCAGATAAACCTGTTTTATTAGAGCGTGTTGATGGTCATGCTGCAATTGCCAACTCAAAAGCTCTCGGGTTGGCAGCAATAAAATTAGGACAAATATTAACCGGTGGTGAGATCGAAACAAAGAATGGAAAACTTACAGGAGTACTAATCGATAATGCGGTTGGTCTTGTCTCATCCAGAATTCCAAATCCCACAAAGGAAGATTATACCAAATGGTTATTCGCCGCACAGCAAAACTGTTTTGCACAGGGACTTACAACGATTACCGATTGCGGTTTAAACTATACAGATGTTGATATAATTGATTCGCTGCAAAAAGAGGGCAAATTACAAATGCGGTTGTATATCATGCTCAGTGATGCAAAGGTTAACTATGATCGTTATTTGCAAAAAGGCCCTTATAAGACGGGTAAATTATTTGTGCATGGTTTTAAAGTATATGCTGACGGCGCATTGGGAAGTCGTGGTGCATGTTTGTTGCAGCCCTATAAGGATAAACCGGCATGGTATGGATTTCTTTTAAGCAATAAAGATCATTATGATTCAATTGCGGCATTACTTGTCAACACTGATTTTCAAATGTGTACACATGCAATTGGTGATTCTGCAAACCGGGAAATACTTGAGGTGTACAACAAATATCTGAAAGGCAAAAATGATAAACGATGGCGCATAGAGCATGCACAGGTGATCAATAAAAATGATTTTGATTTGTTTGGAAAAGCTTCTGTCATTCCCTCGGTGCAGCCCACTCATGCCACCAGTGATATGTACTGGGCTGGCGACAGGTTAGGTGCAGAAAGATTAAAAGGTGCATATGCTTACAGGCAACTTCTGCAGCAGAACGGATGGCTGACGCTTGGTACAGATTTTCCTGTGGAAGATATTAGTCCATTCAAAACCTTCCTGGCTGCAGTTTTCAGGAGAGATGCAAAGGGTTATCCTGATTCCGGTTTTCAAATGGAGAATGCATTAAGCAGGGAAGAAACCATTCGCGGCATGACCATCTGGGCTGCCCGGGCAGATTTTTTGGAGAATGAAATTGGCAGTATTGAAGCAGGAAAAAAAGCAGATTTTATCATTCTTGATAAAGACCTGATGAAAGTAACTGAACAAGATATACTTCATACAAAAGTTGTTGCAACTTATTCTGACGGAAAAAAAGTGTATGGTTTATGATTTTTTTTGTAAAGCTACGAGCTGCGTGCCGTCAGCTAATAGCAATTTCTTCGTACTATGGTGCAAGAGTCCGCTGGTGACGCGAAATGAGGCTGCGCAGTGACAATAAAGGTTCGCTTCTAAAACTAATTTGCTTACTTAAGAATTGTCTTCAAAACTTTTAGTTTGCCATCAATTTCATTTGTATACTTCAATTTTAAAATCTTTGCAACCATTGGATAAATATTTACATTTTCAAAACCTCCGATGATTTTATTTTTTTTAAAAGCCGGGCCCCACGCATAAAATGTTGCACGCATTTCCATCATTGTATTGTCAAAGCCATGCGCACCAAAAGAAGTTTTTCTTTTCGTTAAATTAAATACTTTAGGATAACGTGCAACGAGTATAATATCACCAATGCGGTTATATTTATCATCCGATTTGCTGTAATGCCATTTCACCGGTAAACTGTCCGGAAGATATGCATCAAGGTCTTTAGATTCTACTTTTAATTTATTGTATGTCGGAATAATATCGCTTTTATCTTTTGCATATAAATGAAGCAGCGCAGAGCCCGGTGAAATAATAAATTTGGATGTATCAACATCAGCCGGTAATTGTAAGGTTTGAAGTGTATCAACATTTGCCATACCGTGATCCGAAACAAAAATAAAATTTACGGGAAGATGTAATGAATCAACCATCGCAGTCATTTTTGCTATGCTTCTATCAATAAAATGAACGGCTTCTTGCGTTTCTTTAGAATCAACCCCATGCATGTGCTCCGCATGATCCACCTCAGGAAAATAAAATGTAATAAAATGGGGTCGCTTATCTGCAGGTAATTGAAGCCAGTTCTTTAAATCCTGTATACGATCGTCTATCTTTATTTTTTCATTGTAAGTATAATAATATGTTGGGCGCACACCGTTTATTGCGGCCTCTGAACCTACCCAATAAAAGCTGGCGCTGAGCATGTGATTTTGTTCAGCGAG
>DATBFI010000042.1:0-4591 GCA_036558585.1 Chitinophagaceae bacterium | reverse complement strand
AAATAATTTATTTCTCTATATTGCGATGGAATGGATAAAACTGCTCAAGTTGTATTTTAACCCGATAACTCATGTACACTCAAACTCTAAATCATTTCCCTAATTTTTTGAAACTTTTATTAATCAACCAAAATACCCTTGTATGAAAATGTTGAAAAAGTACATCTACTTAAGTGTTGTAATAATCTTTGCAACAGTGCTTGTATCCTGGAACCATCTTAATAATTCTACAAAAGACTTAAATACGCCATCATGGTCATACTTGCATGAAAAATATTTCCAGGGATTAACAGATACGGAATTAAGCGCTTTATTTGGGGAAGACTATGAGTTTAACTTTTCATCGAGACCAGGTACACAGGCTCCTCCGGCAGAAGATGTGCTTATTCAAAAAATTCCGGGAGATAATAATCATTTGCTAATAATGGCTTTTTATTCAAAGGAAAACTATTCCGGGAAACTTATAACTCTTGAAAACGGGGGCCGTTTAGTTTTCAGGGACGACGGCAATGGTTATGATAAAAAAGCCGGCGATGGTTTTTATACAGCAAGGGTACCCGCAGATTTAAACGAATTCAGGCGAAAAGCATTGAGTATAACTTCCCAAATGAAAAGAAATGATTATAAGCCCCTTCGTTTTGACCATCGGGCAATGATTGTTGATCCAGATGCTGATGAAAATTTTGATATGCAAAAATGGGAAAAAGGTGAAATCGTTTCCATTTCCGGATTATCAAACGCTCTTTCAGAACTTGATCTTTCCACAAATTCAGTTTCAACAATTAGTTCTGCGAATGCCGTTTCAAATCCAAATATTTCCGATAATTCTATCTCATCGAGTATTGTCAGTGCTGCAATACCTGCCAAACTCGATGCTATCAGGACTCATTGTTTAACAATTACTAATCTTGCTGTGGTGGAAGATCCAACGCGGACCTGGAACTCCTGCACTCAAACAGGAAATGTTGATGGCCCATGGACCTTTAAAACCATAATGAAACAACTCGCATCTAAAGACCCATCCCACATAGCCACAGATGCGCAGGTTTCTGATTTTGTAAAAAACTGGTTAAGTAATTGGGCTAACGATCAAATTATAAACGGGGATACCGTTGCAGCGCGTACCGCGGTAAACAATAGAATACTTAATCCGTGGTTTAGCAAAAGCAGGGATGCGGGTGCACCAGCCGGTCAATTAGATATGCGCTTTGCCCCCTTTAAATTAATTGCCATTGTAAACAGGTTTGATTTAAGAGAGGGAGGAGTGCATGGTGCTGCGGGAAGCTCGGCGGGAGAAGGCAGATTTGTATTTTGTTTAATAAATCCTACTTGTACTGATGCTTCGAAGATGGGAGTAATACTTGAATTTGGAGTAAACAAACCCAACACTTGTGATGCAAAAAAAGCATGGGTCGATCAATGGATCGCCTTAAGAGATCTTGCCATAGGCAGCAGCGAATACAACCAGGCTTTGCAGAACATAACGGATCAATTTTCTTTGTGTGGAAGCAACCCTGACAAACCAAATCAAAGTTCGCTTGACCAGATACGCACCAATGAAATAGTACTATCTTCATCAATTCCGGGAATCTGGGAAATGAGGGAATTTATTTTGAACCCGGATGGCACCGGCTTTCTTAAGGAAAATACAGTAGCTCAAAACGCAGCAGACAAGTATAATGCAAGGGTAAACAATGCAGAGGTGCAACGTATGGTTGCATATGTAAATCAAAACTCCGCCGCAATTAGAAGGGACTCTTTTAGTATACCTTTAACCTGGCAGGGTTTCCCGTTTTTGGGAGGAGCCACTAAATTAACTGCCACTCCTACAGGTCAACCGCCGGCTATTTTCCATTGGGATGGTACAGATTCTTCAAATCGTTCTACATTTATAAGAAACAATATCGCGAGATTCAACTTTTCACTGATCTCGTGCTGGGGTTGTCATGGAGGAGAAACTCAAACCGGATTTACACATGTTGATCCTGTGTTCTATGGCACTGAGGCAACTCTTTCCGGCTTTTTAACGGGTAAAGCTGGAAAAGGCGGTGCAATTGATTTTGACAATGATACTACCAATGATGTGCTCACAGTAAGGGATGCTGCATTAAGACCTTCAGCAAGCCCCACTGTGCGGGGATTCAACGATCTTCTGCGAAGAGCAAGAGATTTAAAAACTGTTTGGCAATCCGATTGCGGAACAGTATTGAGCATTGCCTCAGAATTATTGTTTAAACCTTTAAATAGCGCGGATTAACACACAATAGTTTTCAGAAATATTAAATACGAAGTATCCATTATAAAAGAGTTCCGGTTTTCAGAACTCTTTTTATTTTTATTAGTATTACAACTTAAAAAAATTCGACACTCTCTTCTTTTACTCATTTTTATTTCCCCCTATCTTTATAGTGTCCGTTGCATCAATCAATTTTTCAAGATGACTATATGAAAACATTTTATACTCCTCAGCTTGTGCTCTTATATCTAATCAGGGAAACCAAACAAATCAATTAATTTAGATTCAATACAGTCTCTTTAATCTGTAAATAATATGGGAAGAAAATTTACTCTGGTGATGTTTCATTTACTTCTAATTACTGTGACCCTATTTAGCCAAAATTTTACTGTCGACAGCCTTACAGCATTATTGGACAAGCATCCCCAGGCCGACACTATTCATGTAAAACTGCTTAATGACCTGGCTTATGAACTTAAAGGAATAGACCCCAAACGAAGTCTTTCCTTAGCAACACAGGCACAAAAGTTAGCGCATAATCTTAATTTTTTTCGAGGAGAGGGCAAAGCAATGCGTACTATTGGCAGTTACTATTTTCAAGCCGGCGAATATACAACAGCTCTTAGATTCTATGACAGTGCGCAAAAAATTGCCTCAGTGATAGGTGACACTGTCACTATAGCCTGGGCACTTAACGGTAAGGGCACGGTCTTTCATAGCCAGTCAAATTACCCACAGGCATTACAATATTATTTACAGGCGGTAAGACTTTTCGAAAGTGTTGGTAAACCAAATGAGGCAGCCTCTATAATGGGTAATGCCGGAGTACTTTACAAGGAGATGGGCCAATTAAATTCTGCTCTGACTTATTTTGAAAAAGGGCTGAAAATTCACGAACAGCTGGGGAACAAAAATGAAGTCGCACGATTTCTTAATAACATAGGCGGCATTTATAGCGATCAAAATAAATTTCAAGAGGCAGAGGAAGCTTTCGGACGAAGCCTGGCACTTTCCGAAACCATGGGAAATAAACATTTGGCCGCACTTGTTTTAAGAAATATGCTCGAAGCCGAACAAATCCAGCGAAATTATTCACTTGCCTTTACTCATGGCATTCGTTCATTGGCATTATATCAGACCCTTGGCGAAACAGAAGGTGTTGCAGATGTGAGTTACCAGTTAGCTATTACTTACCTTAAGACAAACAAGCCAGACAGTGCTCTTTTATATGCTCAAAATGCACTAAGCCTTGCAGAACAAATAGGGTTTACAAGAAATATTTACAACACATACAATGTTTTGGGAATGGCTTATGCAGCAAAGAAGATGTTTTCAAAAGCATACGAAGCACAGCAGATGTATATTGCTTATAAAGACAGTATCACCGGGGAAGATAAGCAGAACCTTGTTGCAGGACTGAAATTTCAATACGACCTGGATAAAAAACAATCAGAAATTGAGCTATTAACCAAAGACAATCAACTCCGTGTGGAAGAAGCCAAACATCAACGTTTAAGAGTTTACGCATTATTAACAGGCCTGGTATTTGTTGGATTGTTAAGCGGGATATTGATTCGTAACAACCGGCTAAAGCAAAAAGCAAATATATTACTCAAGCAGCAAAAAGAACAAATACAAAGCACGCTCACAAAATTAAAGTCTACCCAGGCACAGCTTATTCAATCAGAAAAAATGGCTTCTTTAGGACAAGTTACAGCGGGCATAGCACATGAGATACAAAACCCATTGAACTTTGTAAATAATTTTTCTGAGATCAATAAAGATTTGCTTGCAGAAATGAATGAGGAAATTGAGCAAGGAAATTTTGATGAAGCAAAAGCAATTGCTACAGATGTTATAAATAACCAGGAAAAAATAAACCATCACGGTAAACGTGCTGAGGCCATAGTAAAGGGCATGTTACAACATTCGCGAACAAGCACAGGACAAAAAGAACTCACCGATATCAATGCCCTGGCGGATGAATATCTTCGTCTCTCCATTCATGGCATGAAAGCAAAAAACAAATCATTTAATGCAAGCTCTCAAACAAATTTTGATACAACAATTGAAAAAATAAATATTGTTCGGCAAGACATAGGAAGGGTACTTCTCAATTTATTTAATAATGCATTTTATTCTGTGCTCCAAAAGAAGAAGCAATTGGGCGATGAATATGAACCAACTGTTTTAGTTTACACAAAAAAGGTTGATTCCAAATTAGAGATACGGGTGCAGGATAACGGCACAGGCATTCCTCCAAAGATTGTGGATAAAATATTTAACCCATTCTTCACTACAAAACCTCCGGGACAAGGAACAGGGTTAGGATTGAGCTTAAGTTATGATATTATT
>DATBFI010000041.1:0-3991 GCA_036558585.1 Chitinophagaceae bacterium | reverse complement strand
CTCATTAATATGACTATAACTGCCCGAGTGACGCAAATTTGCCTTTGGTGAAAAATTAATAAGGGGCTTGCGGAAAGGCCATGCTAACTGTCGCCGAAGTGCATGAAATAAATTTGCGGAGGTGGTAATATTAGTTACGATCATATTTAGCTCTGCACAGGATTGAAGAAAACGCTCCATACGTGCGCTACTATGTTCCGGACCCTGACCTTCATAACCATGTGGCAATAATAAAACTATACCATTCATGCGATTCCATTTTTGTTCAGAGCAACTTATGAACTGATCGATCATCGTTTGTGCACCATTACAAAAATCACCAAACTGAGCCTCCCATAAGACCAAAGTATTTGGATTGGCAAGCGCATACCCGTATTCAAATCCTAATACGCCATATTCGCTAAGCAAGGAATTATAAATTCTGAATTTACCTGTTGCATCATCGAGCCTGCTTAAGCGGTTATAAGATTTATCTGTATTCTCGTCACGCAGTACTGCGTGGCGATGGGAGAATGTACCGCGTTGCACGTCCTGCCCGCTCATCCGTACATCTTTTCCTTCACGCAATAAGCTCGCATAAGCCATTAATTCACCTGTCGCCCAGTCAACTTTATTCTCAGATTGAAATAATCTTATCTTATCCTGTAAGATCTTTTCAACTTTTTTAAGCGGTGTAAAATCTGAGGGCCATGACATCAAAGCATCCAAGAGTTTTTTGAAATCTGTTTCACTTATCGATGTCACCGGAGATTGAACGAAATCTTCCGGTTTTGCATGCCGAAGACTCTTCCAGGCTAATTCAGGTGGCTGATAAGTATAAGGTAAAGGATTTTGTTTTACTTCATCCAAACGTTCCTGCAAATCGGCCCAGAATTTCTTCTCCATTTTCTTAGCAAGTTCCTTCGCATCAGATTCTCCATTTTCCAAAAGATATTGCGTATATACTTCACGTGGATTGGGATGTTTATCTATCAACGCATACATATGTGGCTGCGTAAATTTTGGGTCATCACCCTCATTATGGCCATGACGGCGATAGCCTACCATATCTACAAAAAAATCCGAGTTGAACTCCTGCCGGTATCTTGTGGCTATTTCAACACATTTTACAACGGCTTCGGGGTCATCACCGTTTACATGTAATACCGGTGCCTGTATTGCAGATGCCAAAGATGTACAATAATCAGAACTGCGGGCATCATCAAAATCCGTTGTAAAACCTATCTGGTTATTAATAACAAAATGAATGGTACCTCCGGTATAATAACCTTTTAGATCACTCATTTGTATCACTTCGTATACAATCCCTTGCCCGGCTAATGAAGCATCCCCATGTATAAGAATAGGAAGGATTTTGTCGTACTCACTTTCATATAACACATCGGCCTTTGCCCTCGCAAAACCCACAACAACGGGGTCAACTGCTTCAAGATGTGACGGATTAGGCATTAATTTAAGATGAACAGTTTTACCACTTATACTCTTCACTTCACTTCCATAACCCATATGGTATTTCACGTCACCGCTACCCATTGTCTGATCCAATTTGGCGGTACCTTCAAACTCGCTGAAAATTTGCTCATAGGTCTTGCCCATAATATTCGCCAGTACATTTAACCTGCCGCGGTGGGCCATACCAATTACAATTTCCTGTACATCATTGTCTGCAGCAGTATTTATAATTGCATCAAGTGCAGCAATGGTTGTTTCGCCGCCTTCAAGTGAAAATCTTTTTTGGCCGATATATTTTGTATGAAGAAATTTTTCAAACATCACACCCTGGTTCAATTTTTCCAGTATGCGTTTCCGTTTTTCAAGCGAAAGAGGAGCCGTAAATTTTTTCTCCATTTCATTAGTAAGCCAATCAACTTTTTTTTGATCACTGATATACTTGAATTCAATTCCTACATGTGACGCATAACATTTTTCAAGATGCTGAATAATATTTCTTAATGTGGTGGCTCCCAGGCCAATCAGGTTCCCCGCTTGAAATTCAGTATC
This sequence comes from Chitinophagaceae bacterium, assembly GCA_036558585.1. GTDB lineage: Bacteria > Bacteroidota > Bacteroidia > Chitinophagales > Chitinophagaceae > DATBFI01. Next base: position 1,990 of record DATBFI010000041.1, on the reverse strand, counting down.
GAGATCTTCTTCGGTAAATCCGAAAAATCCCAGATCAAGATTGGCGCCCCGGTCTTTGCGTTTACGAATAGGGTTTGTTTTGGCAATAAGATGACCTTTGTTGCGATACCCCAGGATCATGCGGTAAGCCCGAACCTCCCTCATCCAGTCAATACTTTCCGGGGGCGGAACAGTTAGAGTTGCCGCTTTCCCGTTGATTCCATTGTTGACCGCAAAATCGAACCCTTCAAAAAATTTTTTGAATTCAGGATCCACACTTTCGGGATCTTTTGTAAAATCCTTGTATAAATTCTCAATAAAAGCGGGATCGGAGCTGGTAATGTATGAAAAGTCCTTCATCGGATGACCATTTAAATTTGACATATGGCTGTGAGTGCAAATATCGTTTATTGAAAGGAAAATTGTTATTTCTGAGAAAACTTGGCTTCCCAACTACACTAAAACGCTTAGAAAGGATCTTTAAGTTTCACATTTTAAATTTTTTATTTTTCATTTAACTTCCTACTTTTGCCGTCCGAAAAAATTAAAAATGGCAAATCATAAAGCTACGAAGAAGGATACGCGCCAGGCCTCCAAACGCAGAGAAAGAAATCGTTATTATGGAAAAACAACTCGTAATGCGATCCGGGATCTGAAAGGGGTGACGGATGTAAAAGCTTATGGAGAAAGCCTCCCCAACATAATTTCTATGATTGATAAACTTGCAAAAAAAGGTATTATCCATAAAAATAAAGCTGCTAATTTAAAAAGTAAGCTTTCTAAAAAAACTGCTGTAACAGCATAGTTGAAATTTTAGTTGTTGAATGATAAAAAGCTGCGTTAGTCATAGCGCGGCTTTTTTGTTGTGATTTTTTTGGCCCAACCATTAATTGAGCTTCGCCTTTGGGGAGCCGCTAAATTCATTTCATAATCATCTTTTAATGGTCTTATCCAACCAGGTTTCGTCAGTGGCAAGACGCCACCAACAAAGATTTGAAACAATAACTTTTCTTATCATTGCAATTTATCTGCGTTATGGACATTCTGCACATTCTATATATTTTTTTTATGGGATGGCTCGTAAGTTTTCTTGGTCAGTTACCATTGGGAACAATGAGTATTACCTCAACGCAAATTGCTGTACAGGAAAACTTTCGCAATGCGTGGAAGTATGCTTTTGGGGTAGCCATAGTTGAGATCATTTACTTACGCGTAACATTGTCGGGCGTTGGCTGGATAATAAGACACGAGCTCTTTTTTATAATTGTTGGCTGGCTTACAGTTGCCGTTTTTCTTGTCCTTGCTCTAACAAGTTTTGTTGCAGCCAGAAAACAAGAAGAAGAAAAAAAGGCATTGCTTTTGGATAATGATCTGCACAGATTTTTTTTAGGCCTTAGCATGAGCGCTTTAAATCCTGCGCAAATTCCATTCTGGTTTATTTGGAGCACCTACCTGCTTGATATAGGTATTCTGCATACTGATGTTACCGCTCTTAATTTTTTCACAGCAGGATGCGGCATAGGCACTTTGTCAGGACTTGCTTTATATATGTACGGTGGTAATTGGTTGATTACAAAAATGAATACAAGCAATAAAACACTCAATATGGTTATGAGTGGCATTTTTTTTATTGCAGCAGTAGCACAATTGTATAGAATGCTGAAAGGAAATTTCTTGAAATAATATTTCAGAAATGATGGATACTGCATACCGCCGGTTTCCATTATCACAATACTTATAATAACTGCCTTGCCTTTATCTCCAAATATTTATTCAATGCATTCACCGTAAGATTTTGTGGTGCGGTTAGAATAGTGAGGATACCGTTTTGATTTAATTCTTTTACTATCTGCCTTTTTTCAAAGGCAAAATTCTCTGCAATTGTTTTGCTGTACATGTCTTCCAGGTTTTCGGAAGTCCTGTCGATAAATTTTGTCAGCTCAGTATTCTCAAAAAAAATAGTGATGAGTAAATGATTCTCGGCAATTTTTTTCAGGTAAGACAATTGTCT